>JAOUIC010000249.1 GCA_029884275.1 Gemmatimonadota bacterium
CTCACCGTCCCCCGCTACACCATCGAGGATCTCGCCCGTTTCCCCGACGACGGCCAGCGCTACGAGCTGGTCGAGGGGATGCTGATCGTGACCCCCGCGCCTGGCAACGTGCACGAGGTCGTGGTACATCGGCTCCACATGGCGCTGGGAAACTTCCTCGATCCGACTCGGGCGGCGTACATCGTCGGTCGGAGCGAGATCGAGCGCGGCATCAATACGCACCTCGAGCCCGACCTCATGGTCTATCCCTCCAGCTACCGATTGGGGACTCCGTGGAAGGAAATCCGGGAGTGGTGGCTCGCGGTCGAGGTGTTCAGCCGCTCCTCCGTGATCTACGACCGCGAGATCAAGGCTGGTGTCTATCTGAAGCTGGGCGTGGCGGAGGTGTGGCTGGTTGACCCGGAGCACCGGAGGGTCGAAGTATGCCGAGCCGGGGAAGAGCCGCTTGTCGTGACTGAGCACCTGCACTGGATTCCGCCGGCTTCGGACCGGGGCCTGATCATTGACCTCGAGGAGGTATTCCGGGACGTCTTCCGGTTGGATTGACCGGCCGTCGCCAGGATCCGTTCCTTCCCCGTTCAGGATTCAGGATTTCCCCCTGAATACCCGGCTCGCGTTTCTTTGCACCGGCCCGTGGCGGTGTGGTGGTGGCCCAGCGCCGGCCGACTGCGATGCTGAGGGATGTCATATTGCGTCCCCTCCCGCCGAGACCCCACATTATGGGCATGCCGCTCACCATCCCCCGCTACACTATCGAGGACCTCGCCCGCTTCCCCGACGACGGCCAGCGCTACGAGCTGGTCGAGGGGATGCTCATCGTGACCCCCGCCCCCGGGATGGTACACGAAGTGGTCATCCACCGCCTTGAGATGGCGCTGGGGAACTTTCTCGACCCCGCCGGTAGCGCCTACATCGTGGGCCGGAGTGAGATCGAGAAGGGAGTGCGGACCCACCTCGAACCCGATCTGCTGGTCATCCCCTCCCGCTACCGGCTCGACACTCCCTGGAAGCGGGTCGGCGAGTGGTGGCTCGCGGTCGAGGTGTTCAGCCGTTCCTCCGTGATCTACGACCGGGAGATCAAGGCCGGCGTCTACCTGAAGCTCGGCGTGGCGGAGGTCTGGCTGGTGGACCCGCGGGAAGAGACCATCGAGGTGCGCCGCCGCGGCGAGGAGCCCCGCACGGTATCGGATGTCCTGCGGTGGACCCCGCCCAACTCGGAGCGGGAGTTGAGCATCAGCCTGAATGACCTCTTCAGGGACTTCCTCGACAGGGACTTCTTCGACGAGGAATAGCCCGCAGCCCGCCACCACCCAGACAACCCATTCCGCGTCTTGTTGAACCGGCTTGGATACAGATGATGCCAATGGAGGCCCCTTTCTCCCGCATCATCGGCGATGCCGAGTTGCCTCCCCTCACGCCGAGTCCCCACATTATGGGCATGCCGCTCTCCGTGCCGCGCTACTCCGTGGACGACCTCGACCACTTCCCCGACGACGGCTGGAAGTACGAACTGGTGGACGGGGTTCTCCTCATGACCCCGGGGCCTGGGGTTCCCCATGAGTTCGTGGTCGAGCGACTCTACCGCGCCCTCGCCACTGAACTCAGCCCGGACGCGGGGGCGCGTATCTTCACACGCGGTTCGGTGCAGTTCGGCAAGTTCACCAGAATGGAACCCGACCTTCTCGTCATCCCGGGCCATTACACTCCGAAGTCGTTCTGGGACGACATGCGGGACTGGTGGCTCGCGGTGGAGGTGTTGAGTCCCTCCGGCCGCGCCTATGACATGGAGATCAAGCGGCCCGCCTACCTGGCTCTGGGCGTCGCCGAGGTGTGGCTGGTGGACACCGTGGCGCTCGCCGTCCAGGTGTGGAAGTCGGGCGCCGAGATTCCCGAGACCGTCACCGAGACGCTTCGCTGGCGGCCGCCCGGCATGGATCGGGACCTGGTCATTGACCTCGCCGAGGTCTTCCAGGACTTCACCGACTTCGACGAGCCGTCCCCGCCGACTCCTCCCGCATGACCTCCATCCTCGCCCTCGATCAGGGCACCACCGGCTCCACCGCGCTGGTCATCCACCAGGACGGCCGGGTTCTGGGCCGCGGCTACCGGGAGTTCAAGCAGCACTTCCCGCAGCCGGGGTGGGTGGAGCACGACCCGGAGGAGATCTTCCGGGTGACGGTGGAGGCCGCGCGGGAGGCCATCGCAGGCGCCGCTGAGACCCCGGTGGGCATCGGGATCACCAACCAGCGCGAGACGGTGGTGCTGTGGGATCGCCACACGCTCAGACCGGTTGCCCCCGCGATCGTCTGGCAGGACCGCCGCACCGCCGATCGCTGCCGTGAGCTCAAGGCGGCAGGTGCCGAAGCGATGATCCGCCAGCGCACCGGTCTGGTGCTCGACCCCTACTTCACCGCCACCAAGCTCGAACGGCTGCTCCAGGACGCAGGGCTCCGGGCACGCGCGGAGCGGGGGGAGCTGGCTGCCGGTACGATCGACTCGTGGCTGATCGCACGGCTCACCGGCGGCCGTGCCCATGTCACCGACCACACCAACGCCAGCCGCACCATGCTGTACGACCTCACCCGGCGCGACTGGTGCCCGGAGCTGCTGCGGCTGTTCGGCGTCCCCCGGGAGGTTCTCCCATCCATCACCCGCTCGGCGGGGGTGATCGCGGAGACCGATGCCGGGCACCTCGGGAGGAGCCTGCCGATCGCGGGGATCGCCGGCGACCAGCAGGCGGCGCTGTTCGGCCAGGGGTGCGTGCGGGAGGGCCTGGCCAAGAACACCTATGGAACCGGCGCCTTTCTGCTGAGCTACACCGGCCACGACCTGCCGCATGCCCCGGAGGGGCTGCTGGTGACCGCGGCCGCCGGTCCGGCGGGAGAGCCCGCCTTCGCGCTCGAGGGCAGCGTCTTCATCGCGGGTGCGGCGGTCCAGTGGCTCCGGGACGGGCTCGGTCTCATCGCGAAGGCGGGGGAGACCGAGGCGCTCGCTCGGGGAGTTGCGGACACTGGCGGGGTCTACTTCGTGCCGGCATTCGTGGGGCTGGGCTCCCCGCATTGGGAGTCCGAGGCGCGCGGCACCATCGTCGGTTTGACCAGGGGTACTTCCCGGGCCCACCTGGTCCGGGCGGCGCTAGAAGCGATGGCATTCTCGAGCGCCGACCTCCTCGGGGCGATGAGTCGCGGGACGGGACTCGAGTGCGAGGCGCTCAGGGTGGACGGCGGCGCGACCGCGAACGACTGGCTGATGCAGTTCCAGTCGGACGTGCTCGGCGTGCCGGTCGAGCGGCCCGACAACGTCGAGACCACCGCGCTCGGCGCCGCCGGGCTGGCCGGCATCGCGCTCGGCGTGTGGGGGTCGGTCGAAGACTTCCTGGCGCATCGCCAATTCGCCCGATTCACCCCGTCCATCTCGGCCGGTGAGCGGGAGCGCCACTGGGAGGGCTGGCGACGGGCCATCGGGGCGACGCTCTCCTGGGCGAGGCACCAGGGGCACCCTCCGCCGGTGGACTGAATTCACGACAGGGAGGTAAGGGAGCCTTCATGAGAGAGCCCGGGACCGGTATCGTGTCGGTGGAGGCTGGCCGGGGGTGGATTCAGGCGGGCATCCTCCGGGCTATATTGCAGGGTCCTCGAATACCTGGAGAACCGGCATGAAGGCAGGGCGGAAGTTCCTCATCGGAAGCGGGATCATCGTCGGCGCGGTGGCGATGCTCATGACCCAGGGGGTCAAGCAGTTCGGGCAGTACTCGATGAAGCCGAGCGAACTCGCCCAGCGGGTCTCCAGGGACCCTTCCTTCTACGACACCGGCATCAAGATGGAGGCGAAGGTCGTTCCGGGCTCGGTGAAGCGCAATACGGCGAGCCAGACCATCGACTTCGTCGTCACCGACGGGTCCCACACCTACCCGGTCACCTACCGGGGAGTCGCCCCGGACACCTTCACCGACGCCCAGGAGATCGAGGTGGTGGTGGAAGGTCGCCTCAGCCGGGATGGCGTGTTCCACGCGACCAGC
>JAOUIC010000250.1 GCA_029884275.1 Gemmatimonadota bacterium
CAGTGGCATAGATGAGGTATGGTGGCAGGTCGGCGAGCGACTCCACCAGTTGTTCCATCAGGTGGACTCCACCGTGGCGACCGCCATCACGGCGACGCCCTCACCCCGGCCGATGAATCCCATCCCCTCGTTGGTCTTGGCCTTGATACTGAGTGCGTCGGCCGCAATCCCCGTCGCGCGGCTCAATCCCTCGATCATGGCCGGGATGAATCGCGCCAGCCTGGGACCCTCCAGGATGACGGTGATATCGGCCTGGCGGGGCGTGAACCCGCCGCCGGCCACCTGCTCGCACGCCAGGCGAAGCAGGACCATCGAGTCGGCACCCTTCCACTTCGGCTCGGAGTCGGGGAAAAGGCGCCCGATATCGCCCATCGCCGCGGCGCCGAGGATCGCGTCCGTGAGGGCGTGGGCGATGGCATCGGCATCGGAATGGCCTTCGAGGCCGCGATCGTGGGGGATGCGCTGGCCGCCCAGAATGAGCGGCCGCCCCACGACCAGGCGGTGCGAGTCGTAGCCGATCCCGGCGCGAATCATGTCCGGAGGTTCAGGCGGCGGTGAGCGGTACTGGTTCCACCAGGGAGTAATCCTGGCGCCGGCGGCGCGGCTCGAACCCCGCGTCGCGAATCACCCGCTCCATTTCGGCGATGGTCGCGCGGTGCGTGGTCCCCGCGGCGGAGACCACGTTCTCCTCCATCATGAGGCTGCCGTAGTCGTTGGCGCCGAACCGCAACGCCACCTGCCCCACCTTGTGGCCCATGGTCACCCAGGACGACTGCAGGCTGGGCACGTTCTCGAGCACGATGCGGGCGATCGCCAGGGTGCGCAGATAGGTCACCGCGTCGGTCTTGTGGTAGTGCGACATCTCCGGGGTGCCTTCCGGCTGAAGCGGCCAGCAGATGAAGGCGGTGAACCCACCGGTGCGACGCTGGACCTCGCGCACCCGGAAGAGGTGCTCGACGCGGTCGGCGCTGGATTCCCCCATGCCGTACATCATGCTGACGGAGGTCCGGAGTCCCTGGCGATGGGCCTCTTCCTGGACGCCAAGCCAATCGTCGGTCAGCGCCTTCTTCGGGGCGACTCGCCGGCGCACGTCGTCCACCAGGATCTCCCCCCCGCCGCCGGGGATGCTGTCGAGGCCCGCCGAGCGCAACTGCCGGATGACCTCGGGCACCTCCATTCGAAACCTGTCGGCGAAGAACACGACTTCCGAAGGGGAGAACCCGTGGATGTGGATCGGGTGATGGACCTTGATGTACCGCAGCAGCTCCAGGTACCACTCGAACGGGATGTAGGGGTTGTGTCCCCCCTGAATGAGGATCTGGACGCCGCCCAGCTCCCGGCACTCGTCGACCTTGCGACCGATTTCTTCGAAGCTGAGCACGTAGCCTTCGCCATGCTTCGGCCGGCGGTAGAAGGCGCAGAACCCGCAGTCGGCCACGCAGACGTTGGTGTAGTTGATGTTGCGGTCGATGATATACGTGACCACCGGCTCGGGATGCAGCCGCCAGCGGACCCGGTCGGCGAGGTCCCCGAGCTCGAGCAGGCTGGCGCGCTCGTACAGCTCGAGAGCGTCGCGGAACTCGCCCGAAGTGCGATCGATACGATCCATTGGTCAGGCAGCCGAGATGAAGCTGAGCGAGCCATCCGGCACCAGCCCGTCCTGGGCCAGGCGGCGGAAGAAGTCGGTGAGTCCGGCCAGGTGGCGGTACGAGAAGCCGTAATCGAGGTTGCCGAGGTAGGCGCGGCATACGGCGCGCTCGATGCCCGTCGTGGCCCAGGCCTGGTCGGCAAGCTGTTCGAGGTGCGCGAGCCCCCAGTTCCGGGACGCCTTGAGCGCGTCGTGCACCTTTCCCACCCGAGCGGCCGGCGCTTCGCGCCGTGCCGCCCAGACGGCAAAGACGAAGGGAAGCCCGGTCCACCGGTGCCATGCCTCGCCCAGGTCCATCTCGACCGGGTACCGCCCCGAGGAGGCCAGCAGCAACGCAGCGTCGCCGATGACCAGCACCGCCTCATGAGGGAAGCGCGACAGCGCATCGAGATCGGCAGGCTCGGCCCGCACTGTCGCGAACCGTGGCGCGACCCGCCAGGCATGCCGGCAGAGCAGCTCGAGCAGCAGCACGGAAGTGCGGGAGGAGGCCGAGCGCAGCACCACGACACCGTCCAGTGATTCCACCGGCCGGCGGGAGAACAGCTTGACACTGTGCACCGGTCCGTCACAGCTGATCGCGAGGTCGGGCAGGAGATGATAGGCGCCGGCGTTTCGCGCGTACTCCACGGCGGAAACGACGCTCACGTCGAGCTCTCCGGCGGCGAGCAGGTCGTTGAGGTCGGCCGCCGTGCCGGTGACCAGCTCAGCCGGCACGGGGACCAATCCCCGGTCGATGGCGCCGTACACCGGGTAGCAGTTGATGTAGGGGATCCGCCCGAGTCTCATACGCCGACCAGCGCCGGACTGCTGCGGGCCGGCCCGTCAAACCGGTCGCGAACCGGGTGGTAGAGACTGTCGCGCTCAACGGGCACGCGCCCTGCACCGCGGATCAGTCCAACCAGATCGTCGTAGTGGAGGTGCATGTCGGTGGTGGCACCAGCCTCGTGGTAGACCCGCTCATACACCACCGTCCCCTCCACGTCGTCACACCCGAAGCTCAGCGCGATCTGCGACAGGAAGGGCGTGACCATCGGCCAGTGGGTCTTCACATGGGGGATGTTGTCCAGGAACAGCCGGCCGATGGCGATGTTCTTGAGGTCCTCGAACGCCGTGGTCGCCGACCCCGTCTTCCCGAGCGCCTCACCGAGCTCGTTATGGTCCGGATGGTACGCCAGGGGGATATACGTCAGAAACCCCCCGGTGTCGTCCTGCAGGCTCCGGAGCGCCGCGAGGTGCTCGACCCGGTCGGCGGCGGTCTCGACGTGACCGTAGAGCATCGTGCAGTTGGTCGGAATCCCCAGGCCGTGCGCCTCCCGGTGCACCGCCAACCACTCGTCTCCGGTCAGCTTCCGCTCCGCGATGCTGGCGCGAACCGCGCTGGAGAACACCTCCGCACCGCCGCCCGGCAGGCTGGTGACCCCCGCCTCGCGCATGGCTACCAGCACCTCCCGTACGCTGCACTTCTCGATCCGGGCAAGGTGCGCGATCTCCACCGCGGTCAGCGCCTTGATGTGAATGTGCGGGAAGCGTTGCTTCAGCCCTCGAATCATGTCCGTGTAGTACGCCAGCCGCAGCTTCGGATGGAGGCCGCCCACGATATGGAACTCCGTCGTCGGGGCGTCCCGCGCCTGCTCCGCCTCGGCGAACACTTCCTCCAGGCTCCGGGTATACGAGCCTTCTTCCTTGGGCATGCGCGCGAAGGAACAGAACACACAGGTGTTGCGGAGGACGCAGACGTTCGTCGGGTTGATGTGCTGGTTGGCAGAGAAGAACACCCGATCGCCGTTGCGCCGCTGGTTGGCGAAGTCGGCGATCCGTCCCAGACCCAGGAGATCCGTGGTCGCGAACAGCGCCAGCGCATCGTCCTGATCGAGGCGACGGTCTGACATGGCCTTCTCCGCGACGGGTCGCAGGCGCGGATCGGAGAGCCGGGACGGGTCCAGCAAGACAGGCATCCTATGTCCTTGGCATGGTGGCACTTGGACTCGAGACGATAATGTAGTGGGGAGTGCCTTCCCTGTGCCAGTTCACCATGGCATTGACCGGAAACCTAGAAGGCCTCCGCCGCTCCGAAGGTGAACCCGGGTTCTCCGAAGCTGGTGAGGGTGAAATCGGCCCTCAGGTTGATGGGATCGGCCGGGTTCAGATTGAACCGGAGTCCGGCGCCGTAGGTGAACTTGACCGCCTCGACCGGGGAGGTCCCCGTGCTGCCGAAGACCGTACCCGCGGAACCGAATACCACATAGCCGAAGCGGCCCTTCAGGTGCCCGCGGTAGTCGGCCTGGGCCGCCCATTCATGCTGGTCTCGGAACCGACCGAGGTACACGCCCCGCATCAACTCCTGAGTGGTCGCG
>JAOUIC010000251.1 GCA_029884275.1 Gemmatimonadota bacterium
GCCCCTTGAACGCCAGCTGCACGATCTGGGTCGCGGGGACCTTCATCAGGTCCGCCAGTTCCGACACCGAGATGAACTCGTTCACCCGGATCCGGGACTTCTCCTTCTCGCGCTCCTCCTTCAGCCGGGCCAGCGCCTCGCGGGCGCTGCCGTCATCGCGCCGCACGCCGCGCTTCTGCGGGCCCCGCATGCCGGCCAGGGTGCGCTCGATGTTGGCGAGCACCGTCTCCTGATCCACCCCGTCCTTGCGCGGCTTCTTGCCCTTCTTCCGCCCCCCGCCCTTCTCGGCGTCGGGGCCAAAGGTCCGCGCCGGCCGCTCGCCGGGAGCGGGAGCAGCGCCGGGGCGACCCGGCCCGCCGGGACGGGCTGGCCCCGTGCCAGGGCGGGAAGGCCCGGTGCCCGGACGCGCCGGGCCTCGGGTCCCCGCCGGCGCGGGAGAGCCCGAACTGAATACCGGCCGGGGACGCTGGAAGCGGCCGGCCTCTCCGCCGGGAGCGACTGGTGGCCGAGGGATGCGCGTGGGGATCCGGGAGGGTGCCACAGGGCCGGCCGGCGCCGATGCCGCCGGGGCCAGAGGAGTGGGACGCTCCGCGGTGGGCTCGCCAGTTGGCGGCTCTGCGACCGCGGCCATCCCGGCTGGCGCCTCCTCATCCGGGGACGGCGGGAGGTCCTTGAAGAGGGCCTTGGCGCGTTCCTCCAGCGAGGCCGCGATCTTCGGCTCCTCCTTCTCGACCGGCATGGTGAGTTCGAGCGCCTCGACCCGCAGGACCTCCGCGGCGCGCTCGGCCTCGGCCTGCGCCTCGACCTGGGCGACCTCCGCCGCGGTCCGGCGGCGGCGACTCGGCTTCGCAGCCTCCGCGACAGCTTCCGGTTCGACCACCTTCTTGACCGCCTTCTTCCGGGTCTTCTTCGCCGGCGCTTCGTCGGCGCTCTGGGCGGCCTTCCGCTTCTCGCGCTCCCAGCGCACCCGAACGGCGGATACCTGGCCATCCTCGAGCGCCGACATGTGGCTGCGCACGAAGATGTCCATGTCCTTGAGCATGCCCATCAACTGTTCCGAGGGCACCCCGAACTCAGCTGCCAGATCGTGTACGCGCGTCTTGACCACTCAATCCTCCCGTGGAGGCCGGACCCGGGTGCCTTCCATCAGCCCCCGGGCCAGGGCCCGGTCCAGCACGCCGGCCACCATGATGGCCGGTCGGCCCATCCGCTCTCCCATTTCGCCGGCCGTCGGTCCCGGTACCACCGGGATCTTCTTCGCTTGGGCCAGGCGCACAACTTTTTCCCCCGCGCGCGGGCTCAGGTCCGCCGCCGAGACCACGCAGACGACCTTCCCCGCCTTCAGCGCCATCCGTACCGGCTCGACCCCCACCACCACGGTGCGGGCGCGGAGCCCGAGCCCGAGCAGCCGGAGCAGCCGCTCACTCGCTGGGGGCGGCGTCGCTTCCACCCTCTTCGGTCAGCTCGGCGAGGAACGCCACCAGCTGCTCGGTGCGCTCCGGCGTCATGCCGTCGATCCGCTCGATGTCCTCGCGCTCGAGGTCGAGCACGTCGCGCAGCGTCTGGTAGCCCGCGGCGTTGAGGATCGCCAGCAACTCGGGGGAGAGCCCCTGAAGCTCGGAGAGCGGCAGCCGCATGACCGCCTCGTCCTCCGGCGGCAGCGGGGCGAACAGCGGCCCTTCGCCGCCGCGCTCCAGCCACTCGCGGCTCGAGTAGAGGTCGATCTTCCAGCCGGTCAGCTCCGACGCGAGCCGCACGTTCTGCCCGTTCCGGCCGATGGCGAGCGACAGCTGGTCTTCGTCCACCACCGCCTGGATGGTCTTGGTCGCGGGGTCGGAGAAGACCTTGGCGACCCGGGCCGGGGCCAGCGCCAGCCGGGCGAACCGCTCCGGATCGGGCGACCAGGGCACGATGTCGATCCGCTCGCCACCCAGTTCGTTTACCACCGCCTGCACCCGCGAGCCCTTGAGGCCCACGCAGGCGCCCACCGGGTCGATGGCGTCATCGCGCGAGATGACGGCAATCTTGGTGCGGCTGCCGACCTCGCGGGCCCAGGCCCGGATCTCCACGATTCCCTGCTGGATCTCGGGCACCTCGAGCTTGAACAGCGCCTTCACGAACAGCGGGTCGCCTCGGGAAAGAATCAGCCGCGGCCCCTTGGGCGTCTCCTCCAGCTTCTTCAGGACCGAGCGGATGGTGTCGCCCTGGTGGAACTTTTCGCGGTGGTTCTGCTCGCGATACGGGATGATCGCCTCCGCCTCCTTGAAGCGGTTCAGCATGATCACCAGCTTGCCCCGTTCGATCTGCTGCACCTCGCCGGAGAGCAGCTCGCCCACCTTGCTGGCGAACTCCTCGCGGATCCGAGTCCGCTCGCCCTCCCGCACCCGTTGGATGATCCTCTGCTTGGCCGCCTGCACCGCCAGCCGGCCGAAGGCCGCGAACGGCACCTCTTCCTCCAGCTGATCGCCCAGTGCGAACGCCTCGTCCTCGTAGCGGGCCTCCTCCAGCGAGATCTGGCAGGCGGGATCCTCGACCGTCTCCACCACCTGCCGGAGCCGGATCACCCGCATGGTGCCCTTGAGGTCGTCGAAGTCCAGTTCGAACTTGACCGTCGGCCCGAACCGGCGCATCAGCGCGGCCTCGATGCCGTCGCGCAACAGCGCGACGAGCTCGGTGCGATCGAGCTGCTTCGACGTGGTCAGCTCGCGAATGGCTCCCAGTACTTCGGCAGAACCTGACATGCCTCTCTCCTGCCCCCTATGGCTTGCGGCGGCTGTCCGCCGCGGTCTCTTCCTGCAGCAACGCCTCCTTGATCACTTCCAGCTCCAGTTCCGTCTCGCTGCCGTCCGGCAGCCGCAGGCGGACATGCTCGTCGTCCGGCAGGCCCACGATCACCGCCCTCGGATGTCCCCTCAGGCCCCGGGCGGTCACCTTCACGGTGCGCCCCTGGTAGCGACGCCAGTGCTCGGCAAACCGCACCGGCCGCTCGATGCCCGGCGAGGAGACCTGCAGCAGGTATCGGGGTCCGACACCGCCCTCGGTCTCGAGCCAGCCTTCGATCGCCCGGCTGGCCAGCGCGCAGTCCGTCGCGGTCACGCCGTGGCCCGGAGTGCTGCCCGGCCGGTCAATCCGTACCTGGATCGAGGGATGCTGGGGCGGGCCCGAGGCCCGGAACTCGACAAGTTCGAAACCCAGGTCGGTCACGAGACGGCGGACGGCCCCGAGAAGCGGGTCGGCACCCATGGGAACAGCCCCCAAAAAAAAACGTGGGGGAACTCCCCCCACATTGGGACCTGCAACCTGCTGGAGTTCCCCGTACAGCGCGGGAAGTATAGGGAGGGACCACTTCTTCGTCAATGCGCGCGAAGCGGCGACCTGCCGAAGCACCGCCTGGGGCTACGCCGACATCCCCAGAAAGGCGACCTGCCGCCCGTCGGTCCCGCCGGATGCCCGGTGGCTGAAGAACCGGTCGTGCTGACACCGGGTGCACCAGGCCGATGTGGAAATCTCCCTCAGCCCCAGTCCATCGGCTTGGTCGGCGAGCAGGGCGCGGATATCCACGTGCCAGGGGCCATCCCCAGCCGGCGTGAGTCCGCACCCGTCCATGACCTCACGTCCCACTTCATAGCACTCGCCGCAAATACCTACGCCACAATGCATTGTGATACTTGAAGGCTGGCTGCCGGTACTGCCGCAAAGGAGTTTGAGACCGCGCTCGAGTATCCCCCCGGCCGTCCCTCGCCACCCCGCATGGAGCAGCGCGACGCCCTGCCGTTGACGTCCACCAGATAGACCGGAATGCAGTCCGCGACGGTGACGGTGAGGAGGATTCCCCGAGCGGTGGTGACGTGCCCGTCCACCCCCTCAAGCTGGATCCACCCCTCCCCGGCATCGGTCCTTGCCACCTGGACCCCGTGGGTCTGGTGTCCCAGCACCGTGGCCCGGAAGCCACGTTCGGCGCCGCGAAACTGCCGCCAGCGCCCCATGACCTCCC
>JAOUIC010000252.1 GCA_029884275.1 Gemmatimonadota bacterium
TCTGTGGGGGGGGGGCGTTCACCCCGCAAGGTCTTCCTCGGCGCTCAGGCTGCCGAGCCGTCGTCTGGCGCCTCGGTCAGCGGCCCGGATCTCCCCCGAATGATCCGCCAGAGATCAGGGAGAAGACTACCGGTCAGGATCAGTCCTCCGCCTCCCCACTGGAGGGGGGTGAGGCGATCCCCGGTCAGCACCATCGCGGCCACAGCCGCCAGGACCGGCTCGAGGCTGTAGACGAGCGCCGCGTAGGTTGCGGAGAGCACGCGCTGCGCCGCCAGCTGGAGGCGGATGGCGACGATGCTGGCCAGCACCGCTTCGTAGGCCACGACGCCGATCAGGAGCGGCGTGGCGCTGAGCCGTGGGGTTTCGAGGAGCGGAGTCGCGAGCGTGGTCAGGACAGCCGCCGTGGCGATCTGGGTCATCATGAGCCGCCGCACGTCATGCCGTCGCGCGAAGAACCCGGTGGCGACCATGTGCGCGGCGAAGAGCGCGGCGCAGATCAGCGACAGCAGATCCCCGGTGTTGGGTCCTCCTGCGAGGCGCCCGGGCCCGGTGAGCAGTGTCATTCCGATCATGGCCACCGAGATGCCCGCCGCGGCCGCCGCCGTGGGGAGACGCCGGAAGACCGTGGCGACGATCAGCGGTGTGAAGGGGATGTAGAGCGCGGTAATGAAGCCCGAGCGGCTTGCGGTGGTGAGGTCCAGGCCGACGGTCTGGAACGAGAACGCCAGCGCGAGGAGCAGGCCGAGCCACCCGCCGGCCCGCCATTCTTCACTGGTCGCGTGGCGAAGCGCGGGCAGGAGCAGGACCGTCGCCGCGACGAACCGGAGCGATGTGAAGAGCATCGGCGAGACGTCCGCGAGGGCCAGCTTGGCCAGCGGGAAGGCGATGCCCCAGATCAGGCAGGTCGCCCACAGCGAGAGCACGGCGCGGCGGTGGGTCACGGGCGCGGCTCGCCGGCACTCAGGACGTCCCTCAGATACCGGCCGGTGTGCGAGGCGGCGACGCAGGCGATCTGTTCCGGCGTGCCCTGCGCCACGAGCTGACCGCCCCGATCGCCGCCCTCCGGCCCGAGATCAATGACCCAGTCGGCCCGCTTGATGACATCGAGATGATGCTCGATGACGAGCACCGTGTTGCCCGCGTCCACCAGCCGGTCGAGCACCTGGATGAGCACCCGCACATCGTCGAGGTGGAGGCCCGTGGTCGGCTCATCCAGGATGTACAGCTTTCGGCCCGCGCGACGGCCGGCCACGGCGAGTTCGCGGGCGATCTTCAGGCGCTGAGCCTCTCCGCCGCTCAGGGTAGTCGCCGGCTGACCGAGTCGGAGGTAGCCGAGCCCCACCTGCTGGAGCTGCCACAGAGCCTGGCCGAGCCGCGGCTGGTGGTGAAAGCGCAGCATCGCTTCGTTGACCGTGAACCGGAGCACGTCGGCGATGGAGAGCCCCTGGATCCTGATGTCGAGGATGTCGCGGCGATACCGGGTCCCTTGGCAGCTCTCGCAGGGGACGTAGACGTCGGCCAGGAACACCATCTCGACCAGCACCGCGCCGGCGCCGGCGCAGGTCTCGCACCGACCGCCCGCGACATTGAAGGAGAACGAAGCCGCCGACAACTTGAGCCGGCGGGCTTCGGGCGTGGCAGCGAACAGCTCCCGGATCTCATCGAAGCCCTTCACGTAGGTGATCGGGTTGGACCGCGGGGTCCGGCCGATCGGCGACTGGTCGATCAGCAGGACATCGTCGATCTGCTCCACGCCCCGGAGTCCCCGGACGGTGCCGACGCTCTCGCCGAGGTGCTCCTTGGCGGAGTGGCCGCCGCGGAGCCGGTCCTCGAGCTGCCGGTAGAGGACATCGTGCACCAGGGTGCTCTTTCCCGAGCCGGACACCCCGGTGACCGCGGTCAGCGTTCCGAGGGGGATGTCGGCGGAGACGTCCCGCAGGTTGTGGAGCGACGCCTGTTCGATCCTGAGCCATAGTGACGGATGCCTGCGGGCGCTGGGGACGCCGACCCGCTTCTCGCCGCGCAGGTAGGCGCCGGTCAGGGTCCCGCCGAGCTGCGACAGCGGGCCCGCGAAGACGATCTCGCCGCCGTGCTCGCCGGCGCCAGGACCCAGTTCCAGCATGAAGTCGGCGCGCCGGATCGCCTCGGCGTCGTGTTCCACCACCACCACGGTGTTGCCGTGGTCGCGCAGGCGGATGAGGATGGCCAGCAGCCGGTCAATGTCGCGCGGGTGGAGGCCGATGGAGGGCTCGTCGAGCACGTAGAGCGCATCCACCAGTTCGGAGCCCAGTGCGTTGGCCAGCGCGATCCGCTGGGCCTCGCCACCCGAGAGCGTGCGTGTGAGGCGGTCCAGCGTGAGGTAGCCGAGGCCCACGTCGCGCAGGTACGCCACCCGCCGGGCCAACTGCTGAAGGATCAGCTGGGCGACCTGCCGCTGGGTTTCGCCGAGGGGCAGGGTCTCGAGCCAGGCATGGAGGTCGTCCACGCTCCGGGCCGCCACCGTGCCGATCGTCTCGCCCGCGACGAGGATCGCGAGCGCGTGCGGGTTGAGGCGGGCGCCGTCACATCCGGGGCAGGGGTGCGCCTTCTGGTACTGTCGCAGGAAGACGCGGATGTACTGCTTGTACCGCTTGGGCTCGAGGCTGCGGAGAAACGGAAAGATCCCCACGTAGCGGCCGTGACGGCCGTGCAGCAGCTCCCGGCGCTGGTTCGCGGTCAGCCGTCGCCAGGGCGTGTCGGGGTCGACCCCCAGTGAGCGCGCCGCGGCGAGCAGCATGCGACGCCGGGTCTCGTACCTGGGCTTGGTCCAGGGGTCGATCGCGCCATCCGCGAGGCTCCGGCCGGGGTCCGGAACGATCAGGCTCTCATCGTATTCCAGCACGGCCCCGAACCCGTTACAGCCCTCGCAGGCGCCACGCGGGTTGTTGAACGAGAAGAGCGCCGGGGTGGGCTGAACCGCGGGCGCGTCGCACTGGCTGCACGCCGGATGCTCGGTGAAGCGGAGCCGACCGTCGTCATGCAGAGCGAGGGCGACGCCCTCACCCTCGGCGAAGGCGGTGGCGAACGCCTCCACCGTCCGCTCCGGCTGGTCCGGGCTCAATCGATCGACGACCACCAGCAGTTCGCCGGACGCGGCCAGGTCGAGATCTGGCGGCAGGGCGTCGAGCCTCAGGGGAACGCCATCCGCCACGATGCGGATGAAGCCGAGGGCCCCGAGGTTCTCGACGATCGCGGCGTGGGAGAGTCGTGCGGCTGAAGGAAGGGGAAAGGCCACCTGGAACCGCTGGTGGATGGCGGCCAGCGTCTCGGCGGCCGCCGATTGTGGGGTGTCGCGCCGGATGGGGCTGCCACAGGCGCGGCAGTGCTGGACGCCGATCCGAGCCCACAACAGGCGCAGGTGGTCGTAGATCTCGGTCGCGGTTCCCACGGTGGACCGGCTGGAGATGGTGGGCGCCCGCTGCTCGATCGCGATGGCCGGCCGAAGCCCTTCGATCCGATCGACCAGCGGCTTGGGCATCCGGTCGAGAAACTGCTTGGCGTAGGTGGAGAGCGACTCGACGTACCGGCGCTGGCCCTCGGCATAGAGGGTGTCGAAGGCCAGTGAGCTCTTGCCCGAACCGGACGGACCGGTCACCACGATCAGGGCCCGGTGGGGCAGGTCCACCGTCAGGCCCTTCAGGTTGTGCTGCCGAGCGTTGACGATGCGGAGGACCGGTCGGGTCATGGGGCGAAAGAGTAGGCGGAGGTGGTTCCCGGCGGGAGGGCGCTCTGCCCGGCCCACCGAGGGGGGATTAACTTTGCACCCTCATGGCTGCCATTCTCAGTCCGCGGTTTCTGCTTCGCGGCTTCTGGGTGTTCGTCGGGATCTCCAGCCTCGGCTACATCGGGTCGCTGATCTACGGCAACAACCTGCCGGCGTTCTTCCGGTCGCTGGCGCACATCCACTGGGTCTGGGTGCTGGCGGGTGTCGGGCTCGCCTCGATGGACTG
>JAOUIC010000253.1 GCA_029884275.1 Gemmatimonadota bacterium
CGCTGGCAGACCAGGGCACGAGCGAGGTCACCCTGCTTGGACAGACCGTCAACAGCTACCACGATGGCGAACACGATTTCGCCGATCTGCTGGCGATGGTCGGGGCGGTGGACGGGGTCCGGCGTGTCCGGTTCACCAGCCCCTACCCGACCGACTTCACCGACCGGGTCATCGAGGCGATGGCCACGGTCGAGGCCGTCTGCGAGCACGTGCACCTCCCGGCGCAAAGCGGCTCCGATGCGGTGCTGCGCCGAATGCTGCGGCGGTACACCCGGGAAGAGTATCTGCTGGTGGTGGAGCGGCTGCGGGGGGCGGTCCCGGGAATCACCTTCTCCACCGACCTCATCGTCGGGTTCCCCGGCGAGACGCAGTCCGACTTCGGCGAGACTCTCACGCTGGTGGAGCGCGCTGGTTTCGACGACGCCTACACCTTCCGCTATTCGGTGCGGGAGGACACTCCCGCCGCGCGGCTGCGGGACCATGTGCCCGACGAGGTGGCGGGGGAGCGGCTCGAGCGGCTCATCGCAGCCGTCCGGCAGCAGGCGCGGCACCGAAGCCTCTCGCGGGTGGGCCAGACTGTGGAGGTCCTGCTGGAGCGGCCGGCGCGGCGTGGCGACATGCTGCTGGGGCGGACCCGCACCAACCTGCTCGTGCTGGTGGACCTGCCACACTCTGCGCTCGGCGAATACCACCAGGTGGTGCTCACCGGGACCACCGGCTCCACCTTCACCGGCCAGCTGGTGCGGCCCCAACTCGCGGTGCTCGCATGACGACGCCCACGCTGCACAATCTCGTCGAGAATCACGTGGCGCAGGTCTTCGACCAGCTCAAGGGTCACTTCCCGGCGTTCTGCGGCTGCGAGATCTGCCGGCTCGACGTGATGGTCTACGCGCTGAACCGCTTGCCGCCCCGTTACGTCATCGGGCTCAGCGGGTCGGTGGTGACCGAAATCGACCTCGAGCGCGACCAGAACCGGGCGGCGATCGACGTCACCGTGCTCGACGGGCTCCGCAAGGTGACGGCCGCGCCGCGCTGTGGCCGGGTCAAGCCCGCGACATAGACCGTAGCCGCGCCTGGGAGGGTCGGTGATCTCCGGGCGCCCCGCGGTTCTCCTCCTCATGCTGCTCGGGGCCGGTCTGCTGACCGGCCTTCTGCGTTTCGGTGAGCCGGCTCTCGTCGGATTGGTCCTGGCCGTCGCCGTTCTCTGGTGGTGGCGACAGCCGGCATCGTTCTGGTGTGGGGCGTTCCTCGCGGGCCGACTGGTCGCGATGACCACGCTGGAACTCCAGTCAGTCCGCTGCGAGCAACGGCTGGCTGCCGGGCCGGCGACACTCCGGCTGCGTCTCCCGGGCCCGGTTACCGCGACGAACCGACTCGCACCAGCCACGGTCGTTGAGGCCGAGTGCGGGGGGGCGGTCCTGGTACGGTGGCCTCTGGGTACCTCCCTCGATGCCGGCACCGAGGCGGTCATACGCGGGCGGTGGACGCCCGGGGATCCGGGTTTGCACCGACGGGGGGTCCTCCAGGTACGGGAGTACGACGAAGTCCGGCACGCCCCCTCGCGCGTGGAGCGTCTCCGAACCTGGACCGTCCACACCATCCGGGAGCTGTACGGCGACCGCGGCGGGACAGTGGAGGCGCTGATCCTCGACCGGAGGGGGGACCTGCCGCCGGCGCTTCGGGACCGGTACGTGCGCTCGGGGCTGGTGCACATCCTTTCCATTTCGGGGTTTCACGTTGGCGTCATCGCGGGCTGGTGCGTCCTGCTCGGCCGCCTTGCCGGCCTGCCGCTGGTTCAGGCCGGGCTCCTGGGGGCGTTGGTGGCCACCGCCTACGTCCTCTTTCTCGGGTGGCCGCCACCGGCCGCCCGCGCGGCGCTGCTGGCGGCGGTCGCCGCGCTCTCTCACTGGCGCCAGCGCCGCCCGCTTGGCATTCCGCTCCTCGCGCTGACCTGTGTCCTGGTCCTGCTGCTGGACCCCGAAGCGGCGCGGGACGCCGGGGCCTGGCTCTCGGCGGCCTCCCTCGCCGGGGTGCTCCTGGTCACGGCGTGGAGTGACCGCGCCATCGGAACCGGCTGGGGCTGGCGGATGCTCGCCGCCTCGGTCGGAGCGATGCTGGCCGCCGCTCCGATCACGGCGGCGCTTTTCGGGACGGTCTCTCTCGCAGGCGTCCTGCTCAACTTCGTCGCGGTGCCGGTTGCCGCGCTCGCCGTGCCCGGCCTCCTGCTGACACTCCTCGCGGCGGCCGTGGCCCCGGTCGCGGCGCCTCCGATCGCCGCCGCATCAGGGGCGCTGCTCGCCGTGCTGGATCGTATCGCCTGGTGGGGAGGGGAGTGGCCGTGGGCGGCGGTGTTCCAGGCGGTGGGGCCGATTTCCGCCCTTCCCTGGCTGGCTGGATGGGTGGTCGCGGTCTGGAGTGGCTGGGGCGGCACGACTCGCTGGGAGGCCGGTCGCCGCCTCGGGTTGGCAGCGGCGCTTGTCGTCTGGGGTGCGGTGTTCGTCAGGGTGGCTCGCCCGGTCCCTGACAGCGCTCACGGCCTGACGTTACATTTTCTCGATGTCGGGCAGGGCGATGCCGCTGCCCTCCGGACCCCGGCGGGGCGCTGGGTGCTTATCGACGCGGGACCGGCGGACGGGCGTTCCGATGCCGGCCTGCGGGTGGTCGCGCCGTTTCTGAGCCGGCAGCGGGCCGCTGGCGTGGCAGTCGCGCTACTGTCCCACGCCCACGCCGATCACATCGGCGGCCTCCAGGCGGTGCTCGACCGTGAACCGGTGGGGCAGGTTCTCGAGCCGGGCCGATTGACCGGGGAACGGGAGTATCTGGAGCTGCTCACCCGCCTCGAATCCGACGCGATCGCGTGGCGGGCGGTGCGCGACGGGAGCCGCTTCGAGCTGGATGGGGTTCGCTTCACCGTGCTGCATCCCTCACCGGCGTGGGAAGGCTGGGAAGAGGATCTGAACGAGGATTCCGCCGTTCTGGTGGTGGAGTATGCCGGTTTCCGTGCACTCTTCGCGGGGGACGCGGGATTTCCGGTCGAGTCGCGCCTGGGTGGCCGGGTGGGCCATGTGGATCTGCTCAAGGTGGGGCACCACGGCTCACGCTGGGCCACCGGCGAGGCATGGCTGGCCGAACTCCGGCCGCGGGCGGCGGTGATCAGCAGCGGGCGCAACAACCGCTACGGACATCCCCATGCCGAGACGCTGGAGCGGCTGACCCGCGCCGGCGCGGGGATCTGGCGGACCGACGAGCGCGGCACCATCACGGTGCGGGTGGACAGCAGCCGAGTGACGGTCGAAGGCCGGGGCCGCCGCGCGGCCTGGCCGACCGCGACTTCAGTCAGGAGGGCAGGGTGATCTCAGCCAGTCGAGTCACGACCATCGAGCGGTTCATCCTCGACCAGGAGGAACGGTACCCCGAGGCGACGGGCGAGCTCTCCAACCTGCTCTACGACATCGCCCTCGCCGCCAAGATCATCGCGGCGAACATCCGCCGGGCGGGGCTGGTGAACATCCTCGGCAGCGCCGGCGAGACCAACATCCAGGGTGAGGAGCAGCAGAAGCTCGACGTCCTCGCGAACCAGACGATGACCAACGCCCTCAACCACACCGGGCGGGTCTGTGTCATGGCCTCGGAGGAGGAGGAGCGGATCATCCCGGTGCCTGAGGACTACCCGAGCGGCAAGTACGTGGTGCTGTACGATCCGCTCGACGGCTCGTCGAACATCGACGTCAACGGGGCGGTGGGGACGATCTTCAGCGTCTATCGCCGGGTGACCACCGAAGGGCGGGGCACCCTCGAGGACGTGCTGCAGCCGGGCTGCCGCCAGGTGGCGGCCGGCTATGTGATCTACGGCTCGAGCACGATGATGATCTACACCACCGGGCAGGGCGTGGCGGGCTTCACGCTCGATCCGTCGATCGGGGAGTTCCTCCTGTC
>JAOUIC010000254.1 GCA_029884275.1 Gemmatimonadota bacterium
CGCCCGTAAACCGATCTCCGAGTGTGAAGCCGACGTCCGCGAACGCGGGGGCCTCAAGCGGACGCTCAACCGCTGGCACCTGACGGCGCTGGGGGTCGGCGCGACGATCGGCGCGGGGATCTTTGCGACCACCGGCACCGCCATTGTCGGGGACGCGGTGCGTCCCGGCGCCGGCCCGGCGATCGTGCTCTCCTTCGTGCTGACCGCGGTGGCGTGCGGGTTCGCCGCGTTGTGTTACGCCGAGTTCGCCGCGATGGTCCCGATCGCCGGGTCGGCCTACACCTACGCCTACGCCTCACTCGGCGAGTTCGTGGCCTGGATCATCGGCTGGGACCTCATCGTCGAGTACGCGGTCGGGAACATCGGTGTGGCGATCGGATGGTCGGGCCATTTCCGGGAGCTGATGGAGATGCTCGGGGTGCACATCCCGCCCTGGCTGTCCACCGACTATCGCTCGGCGCACGCCGCGGCGGACGCCGTGGCCGCCGGCGCCGTGGACCCGCTGAACCAGTTTCTCGCCACGGCGTGGAACGCCGCGCCGCAGGTCGCCGGCATTCCGGTGATCTTCAACCTGCCGGCCTTCGCCGCCGTCTTCCTGGTCACGATTGTGCTCGTCATCGGCGTACGGGAATCGGCGAATTCCAACAACCTGATGGTGATGCTCAAGGTCGGACTGATCCTGTTCTTCATCGCGGTGGGGCTGTTCCTGCTGCGGACGGAGAACTGGAACAACCCCGCCACCGGCGGCTTCATGCCGAACGGCTGGGCCGGGGTGAGCGCCGGGGCGGCGATCATCTTCTTCAGCTACATCGGGTTCGATGCCGTCTCGACGGCCGCGGAGGAGGCCGAGAACCCGGCGAAGGACATGCCCTTCGGGATCATCATGAGCCTGGCGGTGACCACCGTCCTCTACATCGCCCTGGCGGCGGTGATGACCGGCATCGCCCCGTGGCAGAGCCTGGGGACCGCGGAGCCGATGCTCACGGCGCTGGAGCACGCGAATGGCCCCGCCTGGCTGCTCAGCGCTTCGCGGTTTCTGATCGCGATCGGTGCGGTCGTGGCGATGTTCAGCGTGCTGCTGGTGTTCCAGCTGGGGCAGCCGCGCATCTTCATGTCCATGTCGCGCGACGGGCTCCTGCCGCCGTTCCTCTCCAGGCTGCACCCGCGGTTCAAGACGCCCTACGTGGCCACGATCATCACCGGGCTCTTCGTCGGCACCTTCGCGGCCACGGCCAACATCGCCGAGGTGGTGGACCTCACCAACATCGGGACCCTGTTCGCGTTCGTCCTGGTGTCGATCGGGGTGATCGTGCTCCGGTACAAGGATCCGGATCGCCCCCGTCCCTTCCGGGTGCCATGGGTGCCGGTGACGCCGCTGATCTCCGTGGTCGCGTGCCTCTACCTGATGCTGCAACTGCCCGGGATCACCTGGAAGCGGTTCGGCATCTGGCTGGCGGTGGGCATCGTGCTCTACTTCCTCTACGGGGTTCGCCACAGCCGGCTCCGGAAGCGCGCCGCAGCCTGAACCAGGGGGCGGAAGTCGAACGGGGGAGCGACCGGCCTATCGGACGCTCCCCCGTCTGCCGTTGGCTGGATGCGTCGCCACTCAGCCCGACGCGAAGTGGACCGCGCCGAGCGCCGGTTCGAGCAGCGTGTCCCGCGGAGCCAGCCGGGAATCCTCCAGCAGCCGTTGCATGACCAGGTGATAGAGCGAGATGCCGGGCTTAAGCAGGCCTCCGTTGGTTGCCACCGGGACGGTGCCCGCCGCCGAGCCTCCGAAGTGCGGGATCAGGCGGATCACGAGCCCGGTCAGTTCCTGGGCGGCCTGGTTCACGATCTCGGCGGCGACCGGGTCGCGCTCCTCCGCGGTCGTGAGGACCTCCGGCGCCAGGCTTGCGACCTCGGGCACCCCCGCCGTTGCGGCCCAACGGACCAGCCCGTCGAGCGAATCGGTGCGGGTCGCGGCCTGGAGACGCGCGGTCAGGCCGGTGGCGGGTCCCCGCCCATCGGCTGCCCGGCCCACCGCTCCCAGCGCCGCACGCCCGATGGCGTAGCCGCTGCCCTCGTCTCCCATCTGCCACCCCAGTCCGCCGGCGCGATGCACCACGCCCGCCGGGTCGCGGGCCACGGCCATGCTCCCGGTCCCGGCGGTCAGGAGGATCCCCGCCGAGCCGCCGAACGCGGCGGCGAGCGCAAGCTCGGTGTCGCCAACGACGACCACGCGGTCCGCGATGCCCTCGCCACGGAGGGCCTGCCGAAGCTCCTCCCGTTCGGCCTCCCGCCCGGCGCCGGCCACGCCCGCGACCAGCACGCCCGCCCGGAGGTGGCCGGCGGCCGCCAGGGCCCGGCGGACCGTCTCGGCGATCGTGGTCGCCGCGGCCAGTCCCTTCCCGCTTCGCATGACCGCACCGGCCCCGCCTGCCCGTGCAACCGTCTCGGTGCCTTCGATGACTGCGGCCCGGGTGCTCGTTCCTCCCGCATCCACGCCGACGATGAGGAGGCTCATGCCGGGCCTCCCCGTGCGGGCCGGAGGCTGCTCAGGTAGCCGGTGGTGGTCGTCACCAGGGTGCCGAGCGGAACATACCAGGGCCAGGCGAGGCGCCCGGCGGTGGCCATCCAGTCGGGGCCGCCAGCGGCGGCGAGCGATTTTCCGAAGAAGACGATGAGCATGCAGGTCAGCCCGATCATGATGCCGGTGATGACGTCTCGCCCCCCGATCCGCCTCGGGCCGCCCGCGAGCAGATAGGCGCCCAACAGGGCGCCATACGTGATCGAGGCGATGGAGAGCGCGAAGACGACGACTGGAGTCTGCCCGCCTCCCGCCGTGGCGTCAAATGCCAGCGCCACGCCAGTCACCAGCACGCCCCAGCCCAGACTGGCGACCCGCCCGACCCGGAACAGGTGCAGCGGGTCACGCCTGCCGGTCCAGGAGGCGTAGAGGTCATGCGTGACCGACGAGGCGAGCGCGTTGATCGCGCTGGCCTGCGTGCTCATGGCCGCCGCCATGATCGCCGCCAGCATGAGGCCGGCGAGCCCCGCGGGCATCTCCTGCACGATGAAGCTGGAAAAGATCTGGTCCGCTGGCAGGTCGGCCGGGGCCCGACCGGCGGCGGCCAGGGCGACGCCGATCATCAGGAAGAGTGCGAACTGCGCCAGCACGACGATGCCGGAGCCGATCAGGGCGAACCGCGCGTCGCGCAGATTGCGGCTGGCGAGGAGGCGCTGCACGATCAGCTGGTCGGTCCCGTGTGAGGCGGCGGAGAGCATGGCACCACCGATCAGCCCACCGAGCAGGGTGTAGGGCCGGCCCAGGTCGAGCGACAGGTCGATGAGCTTGAGCCGCCCCGCCGCCTCGGCGGATGCGAACATTGCATCGACGCCTCCCGCGAGGCCCGTGGCGAGGTACAGCGCAACCACGCCGCCGAGCAGGTAGATCACCAGCTGGACCACATCCACCCAGACGACCGCCTTGAGGCCGCCATGCCAGGTGTACAGGAGGGTGACCGCGCTCATCACGAGAATCGAGAGCGGGACGTCCCAGCCGGCCAGGACCGCGAGGGGGATGGCGCTGGCGTAGATCCGTACCCCGTCGCCCATGGCTCGCGTGGCCATGAAGATGATCGAGGTGAAACGCCTCGTGATGGGTCCGAACCGCGACTCCAGGCGGGCGTAGGCGGTCTCCTGCTCGCCGGCGAAGTACCCGGGCAGCAGCCACGCCGCGACCGCCAGCCGGCCGATGAGGTACCCGAGCGGCAGCTGCAGGAAGGTGAGGTCGCCGCGAGCCGCCACGGCAGGGACCGAAATCACGGTCAACGCGGAGGTCTCGGTCGCGACGATCGAGAGCAGGATGGCCCACCCCGGCAGATCCCGGGCGCCGAGGAAGTAGTCCGCCGCCGTCCGCTGGTTGCGGGACACGAGCGCGCCC
>JAOUIC010000255.1 GCA_029884275.1 Gemmatimonadota bacterium
CAGAGCGCCGCCGCCCACGCCCGCGCGCCCAGGCCCTCGAGACGCCAATAGGCCAGCCAGGCGACGAATAGCCCCACCGACACCGCGAGGAGGAACGTCATGCGGCCGCGGCCTCGAGCGCCTCGGCGAGGGTGAATCGCCCCTCGTACAGGGCGCGGCCAACGATGACACCTTCGAGTCCCGCGGCAGCGACCTCGCGAATCTCGGTCAGTCGGCCGACACCTCCGCTGGCGATGACCGATGCGCCCAGCGCGGCGAGTCGGACCGCGCCGGCGATATCCGGCCCGGTCAGCATGCCGTCGCGCGCGACGTCGGTATAGATCATCGTCCGGATTCCATCCCCGAGCAGCCGAAGGCAGGCCTCGCCGGCCGGGAGCGTCGTGGTGTGCACCCACCCGCGCGTGGCCACCATTCCGCCGCGGGTATCGAGTCCCGCGGCGAACCGGTCCGCCCCGAAGCGGGACACCGCCTCGCGGACCAGCGATGGGTCGTCGATCACGGCGGTTCCCAGCACTGCGCGCCGGACTCCGAGGTCGAGGATTGCCTCGATTGCCGGAAGGGATCGCAAGCCGCCCCCCACCTGGAGCCGCACTCGCGCACCGACCCGGCGTGCCAGCCCGGCGATCACGGCGACGTTCTCGCCGGTGCCGAACGCGCGATCCAGATCCACGACGTGCAGCCATGTCGCGCCTTGGCGCACGAACTCCTCGGCCTGCGCCGTGGGGTCGTCGCGGTACGCCGTTTCACGCTGCGCCTCACCCTGGCTGAGGCGTACGACGCGTCCGCTGCGGATGTCTATGGCGGGGAAGAGCTCCACGGGCGCTGCCCGGGGGATGGACAGACTATTCGCGGACGCCGGCGACCGGCGTCGAGGCCGCGGGCGCGGCGTCCGGACCGGTTGCCATGAAGGTCCGTGGGATGGCCATCAGCCTGGTGAGGCGGGACCGCTCGGCATCGAACAGGGCGCGTTGTGCGGGCGGGACGGGCTCCCCCGAGCCGAGATCGGCGTCGCGGGGATTGCGAGGGACGCCGTTCACCCGGAACTCGTAGTGCAGGTGTGCCGCGGTCGAGAGGCCGGTTGACCCGACGTATCCGATCACCTCCCCCTGCTCCACCCTGCCGCCGACGGCCAGTCCCTTGGCGAAGCCGCGCAGGTGCCCATAGCGCGTCGTGATCCCGTTGGCGTGCCGGATCTCGACCAGGTTGCCGTACCCGCCACCCCATCCGCGGGAACGGACCACGCCGTCACCTGCGGCCATGACCGGCGTGCCGGCGTCGGCGGCGTAGTCAATGCCCTGGTGGCGCCGCACGGTCCCGAGGATGGGGTGCCGGCGCGCCGAACTCATGCGGGAAGAGATCCTCCGGAACTGCACCGGCGCCAGCAGGAAGGCGCGTCGCAGCGAACGGCCCTCGGCATCGTAGAAGCCCCGGGCGCCATCCTCGGCGGCGAAGCGAAAGGCGGTGAAGCGGCTGCCGTTGACGACGAGGTCGCCGGCCAGGATCCGGCCGTACCGTGTCTCCCCCTCCTCCGACACCAGCCGCTCGACCAGCACGCGGAACCGATCCCCCTGCCGGATGTCACGGGTGAAGTCCACCTGCCAGGCGAACACATCCGCCAGGTCCCACGCGAGGCGGACCCGGTCACCGGCCCCGAACACCGAATCGGGGATGCCCGCATCGAGTGCGACGTAGAGCGACGATGTCATGGTGCCGTGGAGCACCATCGGCGTCGCGCTCCACCGGACCGTCTCGGCAGTCGCGGCCCAGCCGTCGGCCAACGGCTCCAGCGCCACTCGTCGCTCGGGCGCGTCCCGGAAGACCACACGGTTCGGCACCGAGTCGTCGCTCCGGGTCAGGAAGGTGAACACCAGCCCAGGCCGGAGGCGCCGCGGATCGAACAGTCCCGGGGGGGACTGGGCACTGAGCACGAAACCCGGCGCCCCGTTGCGCGCGAACAGATCGGACACCGTTTCGCCGCGCCGCAGGGTGTCCGACCGCTCCTCCAGCAGGGCGGCCACGCTCACCGCGTGCTCGCCGGGACGCTCCCAGGGCCAGGCGTTCCGCAGCGTCAGCACCGCGGCGACACCCAGCACGCCGGCCGCGATCGCGACCGAGAGGAGACGGACGGTCCTGGGCATCCGGTTCAGTCCATCTGCCGCCGAATGAACGTCGGAATCTCCATTTCGGGCACGTCCCCGGCCGTAGGCGAGCGCCGGGGGGCCTCAGGTCTCGGCGCGGGTGGCGCGGGCGGTGGCGGAGTCTGCATCCGCTTCCCGGTCGGGAAGCTGATGACCCCCGCCCCGCCCCGTCCCGGCGTCACCGGCACCGCGGGGGGTTCCACCCGGTCGAACCCGGTGGCGATGACCGTCACGCGAACTTCGCCCTGCATCGAGGGGTCGGTCGCGGCGCCGAAGATGATCTCGGCATCATCGCCGACGGCGTCGTGGATGATGTCGTTGATCGTCGTGGCCTCGCCCAGGGTCAGGTCGCTGCCGCCGGTGATGTTGATCAGCACCCCGCTGGCCCCTGCCACGGAGACGTTGTCGAGCAGCGGGCTCGAGATGGCCTGCTGGGCCGCTTCCATGGCACGGTTGTCGCCCCGGCCGACGCCGGTGCCCATGAGCGCGGAGCCGCCGTTCTGCATGATCGTGCGCACGTCGGCGAAGTCGACGTTGATGATGCCGGTCTTGGTGATCAGGTCGGCGATGCCCTGGGTCGCCTGCAGCAGCACCTCGTCGGCCTTCTTGAGCGAGTCCTGGAACGGGATGCCCTTTCCGACCACGGCGAGCAGCCGCTCGTTCGGCACGACGATCATGGTGTCGACCGAACTGCGCATCTCGGCGATACCCATTTCCGCCTGCTTCATCCGCTTCTTTCCCTCGAACAGGAACGGCTTGGTGACGATACCGACCGTGAGGGCGCCCATATCGCGGGCGAGCTGGGCGATGATCGGCGCGGCCCCGGTTCCGGTCCCGCCGCCCATCCCGCAGGTGACGAAGACCATGTCGGCGCCCTGCATCGCCTGGAGCACATCCTCGCGGTTCTCCTCGATCGCCTGGCGGCCGATCTCCGGCCTCGCGCCGGCGCCAAGACCCCGGGTGAGCTTGCGCCCGATCTGGATCTTGACGTCGGCGCGCGACGCGCCGAGCGCCTGGGCATCGGTGTTCACCGAGATGAACTCCACGCCGCGCAGCTGCTCCTCGATCATGCGGTTGACGGCGTTGCCCCCGCCGCCTCCGATGCCGAGCACTTTCATCCGCGCGCTCTGCCCGCCGCTCTCTTCCAGTTCGAAGATCATGGATTGGGTTCTCCGGTCCGTATCAGAAGAAGTCCTGGAGCCACCGTCGCACCGGCATGACGAACTTTTCCACCGCCTGCGAGCGCCGCTGACCCGCCCCGAAGGCGGCGCCCTGTGCCAGCTGCTTCGTGCCGTAGATCGCGAGCCCCGCCAGCACCGCGTACCTGGGCGACTCGACGCTGTCGGTGAGCCCGCTGAGCCCTTCGCCCGGCTTGCCGGTCCGGACCGGCATGGCGAACACCTCGCGGGCCAGCTCCACGATGCCCGGAACCTGCGCCCCGCCGCCCGTCAGCACCACGCCGGCCGGGAGCCGCTGGTGGTACCCGGCGCGGGTGATCTCGTCCAGCGCCAGTTCCAGCACTTCCTGCAGCCGCATCCGCATGATGTGCGACAGCACCTGGCGATGGGCATTGCGCGGCCCCTGGCCGGGGGTTCCGGGGAGCTGGATGACCTCGCCCTCCGGCACCAGCGGCTCGTAGGCCGCGCCGTGGCGCTCCTTGAGCCGCTCCGCATCCTGCTGCGTGACCTGCAGGCCGTGCACGATGTCACTGGTGACGTGCCCCCCCGCGAACCTGAGCGAGGCGGTGTGACGGATCTTTCCCGCCTGGAAGATAGCGACGT
>JAOUIC010000256.1 GCA_029884275.1 Gemmatimonadota bacterium
GGCAGGTTGAACACCCGGAGAATCGACACCGGCGGGGGCGAGGCCACCGGCTCCAGGTTGTCGCTGTCCACGTACACCTCGATCTTCGGCTCCTCCGCCTGGCTCTCCAGCCGCAGGTCGAGCGCCGTGAACGACGGATCGCCTGGGTCCTGCGGTGTGGCGCCCGGATTCCGCCGGGCCTCGACGGGCGGGGTTCCCCCGCCGGCGAGCGCAGCGGCGATTGCGGCCTCCCATTCGCTTCGGCTCACCCGGCTGTCGCTGGGTGTGCGGAAGCGGGTGCCGCTACCGTAGTTGATGGTCATGCCGCCGAGTGCCAGGGTAATCGTCCCGGCCGCGGGGTCCAGCGCCGTCACCGTACTGACGATCTTCTCCTCGGCATCATCGGGTTCGACCTCGACTTCGCGGGCGACAAGACCGCCGGGCAGGAGCTTGATTTCGATTCGCGCCGGTCCGCTCCCGAGGGCGCTGTCGAACTGCGAGAAGCTCATCGCCTGGCCGAACTGGGGCGGTAGAGTGGTGGAGCCGCCGGGGCCGGAGGCGTCGGAACTGCATGCGGCGAGGAGCATGAGGGCCAGAGCGGTGGCCTGGGCGAAGCGGCTGCTGTGCGGGGACATGTGACCTCCAGTACGTGATCGGTGAGATGGGGTGACTTGCCGCCTCGTTTGGCAGCTTTCGGACCTCCGCGTAAGTCGTTGCCCCGCAATACCCCACCGGCGCCTGGTGCAGACCGTTTCGTTTCGCCTGCTCCGGATCGTTACAGGTTCGTCGGTATGGGCAGCGCCCCGGACCGTGCTGGGATTGGAGTGGGATTACCCCCAGCTGAGGGCGAGCCGGTTGAGGCTCGACGGCTGGGGTTCCTGAAGGGGATCGGCACGACGCTTCCGCGCCGCCGGGACCGGCTGTGAACCTGGTGGACGGCTCCGCCTGGATAGAGTACTTCGCCAATGGCCCCGTCGTTCACCAGGGCCGCGTCGTACCGCTGGACTCCGCACTGGCGCTGGCCGCCGCCCAGCTCGGCGTGACCTACAAGCTCCCACTGGTCGACAGCCTCATCCTCGCCACCGCGAGACTCCATGCTGCCACCATCTCGACCATGAATCCCGACTTCGAGCGGGTGGAGGGCGTGCGGTCCATCCTGAGACAGCAGCGGTGAGCCGGCCAGATTGGCGCGGCCCCAGCCACAGGGTTACCATAGATCATCCGCTCTGTCTCCACCCCCTCATGGAGGTGCAGCGATGCCCCGCTTTCTCATCGAAGTCACTCACGACTCGAGCGCGCATGCCTGTACGCGCGCGGTCGAGACCCTCCTCCGCACCGGCTCGCACTTCCTGACCCATGCCGAGTGGGGCTGCAAGGACAACGAGCACAAGGCCTGGCTGATCATGGAGTTCGATTGCAGGGAAGATGCGCTGGCGGCGGTCCCGCCCGACTTCCGGAAGGACGCCAAGGTCATCCAGCTCAATTGGTTCGTGCTCGACGAGAACCGCCGGGCCCGGCCCAGCATGATCGCGGCACACAAGCTCTAGGTCCGTCGGCCTGCGAAGTCGCGCTACAGCAGGCTTACCGGATCCCGGTCCATCACCACCCGCACCCCACTGACGCTCAGGAGTTTCTCGCTGGCATAGCGCACCAGCCGGCCGATGGTCTCCGGCTCCGACCGCAGCACCACGTGCCAGCGGTACCGGTTCTTGATCCGCCCGATGGCGCAGGGGGCCGGGCCCAATACATCGGCCGCGAGCGACCGCTGCGCCACCAGCGCACCCGCCCAGCGCGCCACCGCCCCCGCCGCATCCGCCACCGCCGTCTCCTCCTCGCCCGACACCAGCAGGTTCACCAGCGCCGCATGGGGCGGATAGGCCGGTGACTCCCGGTTCCGGAGTTCCACCTCGAGGAACCCCTCGACGTCATGGGTCGAGGCGTGCACCAGCGCTGGATGACCCGGATTCCGGGTCTGCACCACCACCACCCCACCCCGCTCACCCCGCCCCGTCCGCCCGGCCACCTGCGCCAGCAGCTGGAAGGTGCGTTCCGCGGCCCTGAAGTCGGGGAGGTGGAGCGCCGTGTCGGCGTCCACCACGCCGACCAGCGTCACGTTGGGGAAGTCGAGTCCCTTCGCGATCATCTGGGTACCGACCAGGATGTCCACCTCGCCCCGCTCGACCCGCTCGAGGATGGCATGGTGCGACCATCGGGCACTGGTCGTGTCGAGATCCATCCGCGCGATGCGCGCCTCCGGGAAGCGCGACACCAGGAACCGCTCCAGCTGCTGCGTCCCCACCCCGCGCATCCGGTGGATTCCGCCGCCGCACAGAGTGCACGCCGGCGGAATCGGCTCGTCCCGCCCGCAGTAGTGACAACGCAGCGTGGGTGGCGTCTCGTGCACCGTGAGCGCGATGCTGCACTGGCCGCACTCCCGGACCGCGCCGCATGCCTCGCACTGCAGGATCGTCGCGAAGCCGCGCCGGTTGAGGAGCAGCATCACCTGCTCGCGCTTCGCCAGCGCCGCCGTCACCGCCTCGTCCAGCCGGAGCGACCAGGGCACCGCCTTCGCTTCCTTGAGCCGAGGCGCGGTCCTCAAGTCCACCAGCTCCACCGGCGGCAGCTTCCCCGCCCCGGCGCGCTCGGGCAGGTTGAGCAGCCTGAGCCGCTCGCCGACCTGCGCCATGCTTTCGGGCGACGGCGTGGCGCTCCCCAGCACCAGGCGCGCCTGCTCGAGCCGAGTCCTGACCAGCGCCACCTGCCGCGCGTGATACCTGGGCGCCTCGCCGTTCTTGTAGGTCGCCTCGTGCTCCTCGTCAATGACGATGACGCCGAGATCCTTCACCGGCGCGAACACCGCCGACCGCGCCCCCACCGCCACCCGTCGTTCGCCCCTGCGAAGCGCCCGCCAGGCGTCGGCTCGCTCGCCGTCGCTCAACCCGCTGTGCAGCACCGCCACCTCGTCGCCGAAGGCGCCCCGCACCCGGCTCACGATCTGCGGTGTGAGCGAAATCTCCGGCACCAGCAGGATCGCCCCCCGTCCCTCGGCCAGCATGCCGCGGATGACTTCGAGATAGACCAGGGTCTTGCCACTCCCCGTGATCCCGAACAGGAGGGCGCCGTTCCCCGCCGGCAGTGCGCGGATCGCACTGATGACATCCAGCTGGGCCGCGCTGGGCGAGGCGGGAGGCGGCACCACCGGCAGGTCCTGGAACGGGTCCCGGTGCACCTCGACCGTCCCGTATGCCGCATACCCTCGCTTCACCAGGCTGTCCATCGCCGCGCGCGAGAGGCCCAGCTGCCCGGCCAGGTGACGGAGCGGGGCCCCGCCGCCGAGCTCCTCCAGCGCCTCCAGCGCGGCCCGCTGGGCGGGGGACCGGCGGAAGACCTGTTCGCGCTCCGCCAACGGAGGAATGGCGTCGGTCAGCCGGACCACCCGGTCGTGCCGTTCTCCGCCGGTGGTGGCTGGCGGCACCACATCGAGCACCACCGCTCCCACCCGGGCCAGCCGGTCGAGCGGCTCCCACACCGGAGCGCGGAGCGCTCGCGCCAGGGTCGAGACCGGCGCCTCCCCACCCTTCTGCTCCAGTGCGGCGAGCACCCGTCCCGCGAGCCCGCCGGTCTCGGCCGACCCCACCCGCCGCGCGATGACCCGCGACTCGCCCCACATCGCCGCGGGGAGCATGGCGCGGAGGGTGAGGCCGAGCGGAGTGCCGTAGTAGCCGGAGGCCCAGCGGGCGGTTTCGAGCAGGGGGGCGGGAAGCGCCGGGTCGAGGTCGGGAGCGGCGAGGATGTCCTTGGCCGCCGACACCGGGGGAGTCTCGGTGAGCTCGGTGACGATGCCGATCATCTCCCGGGCACGCACAGGGACGACAACTCGAGCCCCCGGTGTCACCCGGTCGGCGAGGGATTCGGGGATGTGGTAGGTGTACGGCTGG
>JAOUIC010000257.1 GCA_029884275.1 Gemmatimonadota bacterium
TTGCGGACTCACTGAGGAGGCCGGCAACGTAGTAGTCAAGACCCAGGCCGCGGGACAGTCGCCTGCGGAGTTCGGCGCCAGCCTGGGCGACGGGTTCGCGCCGCTCTTCAAGGTGTGGCAGGAGGCCCGCGGTTGCGTCGAGAACATCCGGGTTTCGGCGGACAAGGCCGCTCAGGCCGCTAAGAAGGCGGTGCAGGCTGTCCCGACACACGGACTGGCGAACTACTGCCTCGGCCAGTTGGCCCTCGAGAAGGTGACGAAAGCCGACAGCGCCCAGGCCATGAAGTATTTCCAGGCGGCCACAAAGGGTGATCCGCTCAGTCTTGCGGCCTGGACCCAACTCGCCGCGGGGTACGAGGCGGCGGGCGACACCACCCAGACCGTGGCGGCGCTGCGGCAGATGCTCCTGATCGCACCGACCAACCAGCCGCTCAGGGAGCTCGCGTTCAAGAAGTTCCTCGCCTACGGCCAGCCGGAGATCGCCGAGCAGGTGGCGGACGAGGGGCTCCTGATCGATCCGAGCAACACCGACCTGTTCGAACTGCGGGCCAATGCGCGGATCTTCCGCGAGAACTACAGTGGGGCACTGGACGATCTCGAGCAGATCGTCGCGCTCGATTCCACCCACGCCGACACCACCTTCTTCGTGAAGTACATCGTCACGGCGAGCCAGAAGCCCGACACCGCTCGGCTGGTGCAGTGGGTCTCACGCGGGGTGCATCGCTTCCCTGGCAACCAGACCATCCTCTCGCAGGCGGCCGCAGCCTATTCGATGGTGGGGGCTTCCGACAGCATCGTCGGGGTGCTGAACCTGCTGCTCCCGATGGACACGGCCGGGGCGGTCGGGCTGGCGCTGCAGGAGGCCAAGAACCGGCAGGATGCCAAGCAGACCGCGCAGTCGCTGCCGTTCATCGAGTTTGCGGTCGCGCACGGCGACGCCGCCGCGCGGGAAAACGCGGCCGGGCTGATGCTGAACGCGTCGCTCCCGCTGCTGCAGCCGCCGACCCAGGACTTCAAGGCAGCCGCCAGCGGACTCCGGCGTGTGGTCCAGCTGGCCAATCCGCAGGGGCGTTACGCTCCGATCGCCAACCACTTCCTCGGACTGTCCCTGGTGAACCTGATCTCCCAGACCGATCCCGAGGCGGAGAAACAGAAGTCGTGTGAGCTCGCCCGCTCGGTCGAGTCCATGACCGCCGAGGCCGAGGCCGCACTCGCCAGCGCGTCCGGATATCAGCAGCAGGCGGATGCACGGACGCGGCTGCTGCAGTACCTCGGTGGCCTCAAGCCGCGCACCGCGTCGATGCTGAAGGCGTACTGCAAGTAGGCCGGTGAACCCCTACCACTTGCGGGCATCGCGACCTATATTGCGCGCCGCAAAACGAGGGGCTGTAGCTCAGCTTGGTTAGAGTGCCGCACTGTCACTGCGGAGGTCGCGGGTTCGAGCCCCGTCAGCCCCGTCACCGACACCCCGTCCGCGATCGCGGGCGGGGTGTCGGTCTTTTCCATCGGGGAGAATCGAGATGCCGGACGCGATGAGTGCCTACCATACTCCGGTGCTCGCGGCGGAACTCGCGGAGATTGCCCGGGGGGCAAGGGCCGCCGTGGACGGGACGCTTGGGGGAGGGGGGCACGCCGCTCTCTTTCTCGCAGCGGGGGCCCGAGTCCTCGGCATCGACCGCGATCCCCAGGCGATCGGGGCGGCCAGGGAACGTCTGGGCGAATCCGGAATCCGCTACCTCGAGGCGGCCTATTCGAGCGATGCGGCGGTCACGGCCATCGCCGAGTTCGGTCCCGACTTCATCCTGCTCGATCTGGGCGTCTCCTCGCACCAGCTGGACCAGGAATCCCGTGGATTCAGCTTCCGCCCCGGTTCGCCGCTGGACATGAGGATGGGGGAGTCGGGGCCCACCGCCGCGGCCCTGCTCAACGAGGCCGACCAGGAGTTCCTGCGCTCCATCTTCGCCGAGTACGGGGATGAGCGCCGGGCGGGGCGGCTGGCGGGGGAGATCGTACGGCGACGGGGCAGAGCGCCGTTCTCGACCAGCGATGATCTGGTCAACGCGATCCGGGCGGTGCACGGAGCGCGGGCCGGACCGGCCGACTTCGCCCGCCTGTTTCAGGCGGTCAGGATCGCCGTGAACGACGAGTTGGGGGGCCTCGCCCAGGCGCTCCCGCGACTGCGCGACACCCTCGTGCCCGGGGGCCGGCTGGCGGTGATTAGTTATCATTCAGGCGAGGATCGGATCGTGAAACACCAGTTCCGGGAATGGGCGGCGAGTTGCGTCTGCCCGCCGGGATTGCCGGTCTGTCGTTGCCGGGCGCGGCCGCTGGGCCGCCTGGATCCGCGCCGGCCCATCCGTGCATCCGCCGACGAGACTGCTCACAACCCGAGGGCACGGAGTGCGACGCTCCGCATCTTCCGCACCGCCGATACTTAAAGGGCGCCATTGGGTGGCGTTCTGGCTGGCGGTGTTCCTGGCCGTGGCGGTCACGATCCAGGCGCGCCAGACGGCGGCCATCCGCTCGTCCAGGCGGGTCGCCCAGCTGCGGGAGCGGCGCACCGCGCTCGAGGCGGAACGCGCCGGGCTGGAGCGCGAGATCCGGTTGCGCACCGGCCGCAGGGAACTGGGCCGGGTCGCCGAGGATGATCTCGGCCTCCATTTCCCGAACGATTCGGAATTCACCCAGCTGCAGCTCTCCCGTCCTCGCCGCTGAACCATGGCCAAGCCCATCACCCGGATCTCCACCCTGCAGGCGGCGCTGGTGCTCGGCGCCCTGGCGGTCGTGGGCCGGGCCGCCCAGCTCCAGGTGGTGGAACGGGCGAGATGGCGCGAGGAAGCGGCGCTTTCGCGGAGGGCAACGGTCTCGCTGCCGGCGCGGCGTGGCGGCATCCACGACCGCGAGGGGCGGCCGCTCGCCGTGACGCAGGAGGCCTTCGAGGTCGGGCTCGCCCCCAACGAACTCGAGCACCCCGCGAGGGACAGCCGCACCATTGCGCGGGCGCTCGGCCTTTCGCCCGGCCGCGTGGCCCGCGACGTGGCCCAGAAACGATGGGTCTCCTATCGCGGCCCGTACACCGGGCTCGACGTCCAGCCGCTCCGGCCGCTCCGGGGCGTCCATCTCTTCGGGCACTACACCCGGCACTACCCCAACGGACCGCTGGCGCGGGGCGTCGTCGGCGCCGTGGGCCCGGACAGCGGCCAAGGCGTCAGCGGGATCGAGCTCGTGCTGGACCGGTTCCTCCGGGGGACTCCCGGCGAGGCGGAGGTGCTGAAGGATCAGCGCGGTCGGCGGTACGAGTCGCCCGCGCGGCTGATCCGGGAACCGGAAGAAGGGCGGGCGGTCTACCTCACGATTGACGCCGGCTTGCAGGAGATCGCCGAACGGAGCCTGGACGAAGCGGTGGAGGAGTATGCCGCGTCCGGGGGAGACATCGTGGTGCTGGACCCCGGCACGGGAGAAGTCCTGGCGGCGGCCGCGCTGCAGACCGTGGATGGCCGGCGGGTGACGAACCGCGCCTCGTTCTTCACCGATCCCTTCGAGCCCGGGTCCACGGCCAAGCTGTTCACCGCGGCGGCGCTGCTGGCTCACGATCTCGTCCAGCCCACCGACGCCGTCTCGGGCGAGCAGGGCCGGTGGAAGGCTCCGATCAACACACGGGGCGCGACGCGCCTCATCACCGACACCCACGAAGAAGCCGGCCAGCTCACCCTGGCCCGGGCGATCCAGGTCTCCAGCAACATCGCGATGGCGAAGTTCTCGCTCCGCCTGCTTGCCAGCCAGCAGTTCGACATGCTGCGGGATTTTGGCTTCGGAAGCCCGACCGGGGTGGAGTTTCCGTCCGAGGCGCGTGGGGTGCTGCGCATGCCGAACCGCTGGCAGGGGGTCGGTATCCAGATGGCGATCGCGACGGGCT
>JAOUIC010000258.1 GCA_029884275.1 Gemmatimonadota bacterium
CATGCGGGCTCCATACGGGATACCCGATGATGACCGGGCCATTCCCGGCCCGCAAGAGCGGATCAGGGGCGCCGCGGAATCAGGAAGCCCGGCGGTATCGAAGGAGACGAACACGCGACTCCGGCCGCTGGACCACGCGGCACGGAGGGCGATGAATCGATTGTGCGGAAGAAGCTGCCGGGTTACTGCCTTGGACGGCCGCGGCTCGGCCGCTGCGGAACTTCCTGGCCGAACAGACGTTTCCGCGCACCGCCTTTGACATCTTCCCGGGGCGCGAGATCCTCCAGCCGAACGACGGCGTCGTTCCGCTTCGGGTCACGCTTGGGAGACTTGGGCTGGCTCATGGTGGCGCGGCCTGCTGATAGAGTTGGGATTCAGGAACTGGAGAGGCGGCCGGTTAGCCGCCTCCCGTTCCTGAGAGAACCAGCTTACTCGGGGGTGCCGGCCTTGCCGAACTTCCGCTTCTTGGCGCTGCCGCCCTTGCCGCCGAACTTCTTCATCTTGCGGCCGCCCTTGACGTCTTCGGCCTGCTCGCTGCTCACGCTCTTCTTGGGCAGATCGGTGATCTTTCTGGTCGACATAACATCCTCCGGAGATAGGGTCCACGACCGGTGTGGTGCGCGTGCCCTCTCCTAGGGCAACCTGCGGGCCACGCCGCGCCGGCAGGGCAAGTTGTTGTCGGGGCCTGCTTTCCCTCCGTGGGCAGGCCGGCGATGGCCCGATGCCGATGCCGGCGTGTGGTCTCACCATGGTGCCATGGTTGCGAACCAGGGCCAGGTCAGGGCCCCCGCCCCGGTGTGGCTGGAGTTCCGGTTCCTGAAAGGGAGACGAGGCGGGTGGCCGCTGGGCCACCCGCCTCGGGAGGAACTGCCTGGTCTCCTTCGGGAAAGCGAGGAGTTACTCGGACTCCTTGGAGAAGGCGTTGAGGCGGCGCTTCTTCGCGTTGCCACCCTTGCCGCCGAACTTCTTCATCTTGCGGCCGCCCTTGACGTCTTCGGCCTGCTCGTCGCTGATGCTCTTCTTGGGGAGGTCGGTGAGCTTCGGGTGCGACATGACATGCTCCGGGATGAGGGTCCACGACCGGTGTGGTGCGCGTGCTTCCATTCCTTGCAACCAGCGGGCCAATTCGCCGGAACCCGGCAAGTCCTTGTGGGTCAACCGATTCCGTCGCCGCGCCGTTTCCTGGCGGCCCGATAACGATACTACAAGGCTGCTACTTATTGCTACCATGGCTCTGGACTCATGCTGACCCGACACGAGCAGCGGCGGGCTCCGGTGGGAGTCCGCCGCTCCGGCGCGGTGTCAGCCGGCTAGATCTTGTCTGCCTCCGACCGGCGCCGGGGGCGGTACCGGTAGCCGAGCTTGGCTCCGCCCTTCACCTGCTCGGCCTTCTCCGTGGCGACGCTCTTCTTCGTGAGGTCGCGGACCTTCCTGCTCTTCCGTTCCGTCATAACCGCCTCCTTAAGGGGTCGGCCCGTCGGTCCAACGGGCAGCGGCGGGAGAAGCAAGCCGGGGACCAGCACCGGGCACGTCAGATAACTGCATGAAAGGCCACGAGATGGAGAGGCGAAGAGTCGAGCGGGTATGGTGCTGGATGGTCTCGAGCTGAGACCAGACGGCCCGATTTCGGTGAAGCGGAGCCTCAGTGCCGGGCCAGCTTGCGGTCGAGCGTGGAGCGGGCAAGGCCGAGCAGCCTGGCGGCGCGTCGCTTGTTGTTGCCGCACTGCTCCAGCACCGCGAGGATGTGCCTCCGCTCGGCGGCGGTGAGCGACAAGTCGCCCTCCGGCAGCGGCGCCGAGGCAAGGGCGGTCTTGCCGCGGCCCTCTTCGTCCGGCCCGGCACCGCTCTCCATGAGCAGGGCATCGAGCTCGATCACGTCACCCTCGGTGACGGCGATCGCGGTGTCGATCACCCGGCGGAGTTCGCGCAGGTTCCCGGGCCAGTGGTACGCCAGCAGGCAATCGGCCGCGGCGCGGCTCAGCCCCACGATCGCCTTGCCCTGGACGGCGCTCGCGGTCGCGATCTCCGAGGCCATCAGCGTCCGAAGGTCGTTGGGCCGGTCCCTGAGCGCGGGAACCCTGAGGGTGATGCCGCTGATCCGGTAGAACAGGTCCTTCCGGAAGGTGTCGGTCTGCAGATACCTGGCGATCGGGAGGTGGGTGGCGGAGATCAGCCGCACGTCGGCCTCGAGCAGCAGCTCGCTGCCGAGCCGCTCGAATTCGCCGTACTCGACGGCGCGCAGGATCTTGGCCTGCGCCGTGGGGCTCATGTCGGCGATCTCATCGAGGAACAGCGTGCCACCATCGGCCAGTTCGAACTTGCCCTTCACCCGGCGGTCGGCGCCGGTGAAGGCCCCTTTCTCGTGGCCGAACAGCTGGCTGTCAAGCAGCGTTTCGGACAGCGCCGCGGCGTTGAAGGCGACGAACGGGTTCCGGGCGCGGCGGGAGGAGTTGTGGATCACCCGGGCCAGCAGGGTCTTCCCGGTCCCGGTCTCACCGAGGATGAGCACCGGCAGGTCGGTACGGGCCGCGATGCTCGCCAGGTCGAGGCAGGTCTGCATCGCGGCGTCGGCGGTATGGTACTCACGGAGGGTCGCGTTCCATTCGCGCTGACGCGCGGGGTCGGCGCCCGCGGCCCTCACGGTGGCGTCTCCCGGAGGTTCTCGCGCAGCGCCCGGACCGGCTCGAAGGCGTAACTCACCAGCGAACGGCGGCCCACCACGACGTCGGCCTGGCCGCCCATGCCAGCCAGCAGGGGGCGCTCCTGGCCGCGGACCCGCACGGAGGTTTCCTCGAGGTCCACCAGCGCCCGGAACTCGCCCGAGTCGCGGGCGGTGACGCTCACCGGCCCGACCCACCTGATCCGGCCGAACTTGACCCCGTACCGCTGGTAGGGAAAGGCGTCGAAGCGCAGCTTGACCGGCTGTCCCGCCTTGATGTGGGCGAGCCCGCTCTCGGGGACGCGGAACTCTCCCTGCAGCCGCCGCCCGGCGCAGGCGATCTCGCTCAGGATGTCGCCCTCCTGGACCACCGCGCCCGGGGCGGAGACATGCAGCCGCAGGATGGTCCCGGCGCAGGGCGCGACGACCGCCAGCCCGGCATCGGTGAGGTCGCTCAGGTCGCCCTGGATGATCCCCAGCCGGATCTCGGCCGACTCGATCGACTCGTCCAGGGTACGCCTGGTCTCGTCGTACTCGATTTCCCGGGCCTCGGCATCCTCGGCAAGCCGTTCCAGATCGCCCTGGGCGTCGCTCAGCTCGGCCCGCGCCACCTGCACCTCCTCGGCCAGGGTGGCGACCTCGAGCGCGAGCCGGGTCGCCTCGACCCGATTGACCGAGCCGGAGCGGGCGCCGGCGTCCATGCTGTCGGCCAGCTCCCGGGTGAGCGTGAGCCGGCGCTCCTTGGACTCGAGCACCGAGCTCAGCGAGCTGATCCGGGTCCTGAGGCGGCGTTCCTCCGCCTGCGCCGCCCGCTGGCGCGTGTCATGCTGGCTCGCCGCGATCCGGAGCCGGGTCCGGTCGCTCCGGGCCTGGGCCTCGAGCTGGCGCGCGTCGCCCGACCGGTCGCTCAGCGAGGCGGAGCGCAGGATCAGCATGGGGGCGCCGCGGCCGACGGTGTCGCCCTCGTGGACCTTCACCTCCGCCACGACGCCGGCACGCCGGGCGCGCACCGGGTCGGCACCGTCCGTCGGGACGAGCGAGAAGGGGCCACTGACGGTTTCGGGAACCCGGACCACCAGCCCGGCCGCCATCCCGAGGACGGCCATGGCGATGATGACATAGGCCAGGCCCCGGGCCGCCCAGGGGGGTGGCTCGACGTCGAGGAAGGGGGCGGGGGTCTGGCCCTGTTCGATGGGCATCGGCGTCACAGCTCCAGCTGCTGGCTGACGAGGAAGTAGTACAGGCCCTGGCGCCG
>JAOUIC010000259.1 GCA_029884275.1 Gemmatimonadota bacterium
TGCGATACGCACCGCCGCAGGCCATCTGACTAAGGAGCCGCCTAACAACCAGTTGCAGCGGACGGCCCGCTGCGCGGCCCGCCGCTGACCCGGAGCGTCAGGCGTCAAAGAGAATGACCCTACCTGCACTCCTGCATCGCATCGAAGCCGGGCGAACGGACCTGATCCTAGAACTGCTCGACTCGCAGGGCACTCCGGACCTGCTCAGCGAGCATGGACTAGACTTGCTGCGATGGTCGGCCTATTACGGTGACGTCAGCGCCTGTCGCTACCTGCAAAGTCGCGGAGTCGAACTCGGGAACCTGGACGGAAACCTGGGGCTGGCTGCCGCCGCCTTTCATGGTCATTGGCAGCTCTGCGAGTACATGCTCGAGTCCGGCGCCTCGGCTACTGCCGTCAGGTCGGACAACGGTGAAACGCCGTTGCATGCGGCGCTGACCAACGAAGACCGTGTGAGGTACGATTTGGTCGTGCGAGTACTTCTCGGCGCGGGGGCCGACCCAAACGCCAAGACGAAGCCAGGCGCGCCAACCGGGGCCTTCATGCGCGACGCCCGCACAAAGGGGGAAACGCCCTTACATCGCGCTGCTGTCTTCGGTTCCGAGGCAACGGTCAACCTGCTGTTGGCCGCTGGTGCAACCAGAGAAGCAAGGGACGCCTTTGGAGACACCCCTCTTGCATGGGCCAGTTGGGCGCGGAGGCCCGTCGAGATATTGCGCTTGCTTCTCCATGGCGAGCATCGCATCCGTTCGCAGTACCGCCCTCTCCGAGCCAATCTGCTAGGCCAACCGACGGCGTCACCCGACCCCTCGCTCAACCCTCGAGGGATCAATCCACTGCTTCAGGCAGTGCATCCAGTCCTTCCCGCAAAGGATGTCGGTGAGTCTATTCGCTTTTTCGAAAAGCTGCGATTCTCTCTGCTCTTTTTGGACTCAGAGGATCGCCCGCGATACGCCGCGCTAGGGCGCGATGGCGTTGAGGTTCATGTGCAATGGACGGACGAAGGCCAGTGGGCGTATCCAACCGACCGCCCAGCGTTCCGCTTCGCCGCTAATGACGTGGATGCGCTCTTTGAGGAGTTCCTTAGGTCAGGAGTGATCGGCCCGCAGCAAAACGAGCAGAGCCCTTGGGCGGCGCCAGCCAACACTCCTTGGGGAACACGAGAGTTCCACGTCCGTGACCCTGCAGGAAGCAGCCTACAGTTCTATCAACCGGCATGAAGACACGGTCGAGGTTGCCGTTTAGAGTCAACTTTGAAGTGCAACTCTTCGTCCGGTAGCGGCTCCGCCGGTAGGGTTTATAGGGCATAGCATTCCTCCGGGGTCTGGTAGCCGAGCCGCTTCCGCGGCCGCTGGTTGAGCTTGCGAGCGATGGTGGTGCCGTCCCGTTGGGTGAGCGACACCATGCTCCGCCGCTTCGGGGCGTACTGCCGGACCAGGCCGTTGGTGTTCTCGTTGGTCCCGCGCTCCCAGGCGTGGTGCGGTGTCGCGAAGTAGAACTGGACCCGGGTCCGGGCCTCGACGGCGGCATACCCGTGGAACTCGGTGCCGTTGTCGCTGGTGATGGTGTGCACCCGCCGCCGCTGGGCCCGAATCAGCGGGGTGGCCCGCCGGTTCACCTCGGCGGTGGTGCGGGCCGGCAGCTTGCCGAGCACGAGATACCCCGTCTTCCGCTCGACCAGGCTCAACAGACAGTGGGTGTCGCTGGTCGCGCCAAGGATGGTGTCGACCTCCCAATCGCCGATCCGGCCACGCGCGTCGACGATCGCGGGCCGTGCGGTGATCGGGCGTTTCCCCGCGAGCCGCCCGCGACTGTCGTCCTGGCCGTAGCGCTTGCGACACTGCTTCTGGGCCCCGCGTAAGTGCGTGTACAGGGTGCCGCCGACCCGTTTATCGGCCCAGATGTGCCGGTAGATCGTCTCGTGGCTGATGCGGAGCTGGCCCGCCCGCCGGAAGCGCCCGGCGATCTGCTCCGGGCTCCACTGCTCCCGTAACCGGGCGTCGACCTGGGCCCACGCGGCAGCAGCGAACCGCTGGTTGCGGCGGGAGCGGGACCGTCGCCCACGGGCGTACGAGTCGGCGAGCTGGGGGCGGTAGCCGCCATCGGGGCGAGTATTGCGAGCGAGCTCGCGGCCGATGGTGCTCCGGTGGCGGCCCAGCGCCCGTGCGATATCCGCCGGCCGGAGGCCGAGGCGCCGCAGGAGCCCGAGGGTATATCTTTCGCCCACGGTGATCTGTGAGTACATGGGGACCTTCGTTCTCTTCGAGGAGATCCGAAGGTTACCCGACTGGCAGGTCACCGTACTCGTTCCAGGCGGTGTTGCACTTAGTTTATGAATCCGCGCCGGCTAACCCCCGCATGGACCTGTCGGGCCTCGGTACGACGGATATCTTCGGGCTGAGCCTTCCGAACCGCACCAAGGGCATTTTCCAATGCTCCTCCCGTCTCTCCGTTCTGCCGTCCTTCCGCTCGGTCCCGCTTGCGCCATTGCATTCGCGGCCAGGCGCGCCGCCGGCATCGTCGCAGTTCTGGCCGCGGTGTGGGTCGCCCAGCTCCGCGCCCAGGATCCGGTCTCGCCGGATTCCACTCCGGTCGTCCTCGGCCCAGCCTACGCCCGCGCCCCTGGCGCGGGGTTCCTCCGTGGCGAGGGCTGGCGCGAACTCTGGACCGACACCCTGCTGCTGCCCCTGCTCCGCCTCGATCCGCTCATGCGCGGCCAGGTCTTCCATGATGCCGACGGCCTGGCCTGGCGCATCGTCCCGGTGGATCACACTCCCGTGGAGTTCGACCTCCCCGAGCAGCTTCGCGGCGGCAAGGTTGAAGGTTGGCTGGCCGACTTCACCACCACAATGCACCCCACGGCGCCACTCGCTGCCTCCGCGCTCTACGAGTCCGTGGGCCTCCACGCCCTGCTACCCCGGCTGGCGGCGACACCGGACGGGCGCGGCGTCTGGATCGAGCGCGCCGCCGAAGAAGACGGGAAGCCCCTCGATGGGCTGGAACGGGTGATTACCAGCGACAGCCTGCTCGCGCTCCTCAGTCGTGATCCCACAACCCAGATGGACCTCCGCGCCTTCCTGCGCGCGCGACTCCTGGACATCGTCCTGGGTGACCGCCAGCGCGACCGACACGGCTGGCTCTGGGGCCTGGAACGCCAGCCCACGGGCCTCATTTGGGTGCCGATCGCCACCCGGCAGCAGCAGGCCTTTCTGCACGCCGATTTCACTGGCCGGTTCCTGCTCGGCAGCTACGCCGGGGGCTTCACTGCGTTCAAGGCCGGGCGTCCGGAGACCCGGGCCCTCGCCGAGCCGGGCTACGACTTCGACCGGCCCCTGCTCGCGCGGATCGACCGCCCGGTGTGGGATAGCGTCGGGGCCGAGCTCCGGGCTGCATTGACGAGCGACGCCATCGAGGGGGCCCTGGCCAGGCTGCCGCCGCCGCATCGCGACGTCTCGGCTGCAAAGCTGGCGAGCACGCTCGAGGCCCGGCGCGACCAGCTCCCCGCCGTCGTCCGCGATTTCTACCGCGAGGTCATGTCCTACCCCGACCTCGAGCTGAGTGACGCCCCGGAGGAGGTTCGGATCACTCGACTTCCGTCCAAGGACCTCGAGTTGCGCGTGAGTGCCGGGGACACCGAGGTGCTGCACCGACTGTTCCGGGTCGGGGAGACCCATGAACTGCGACTGCACCTTCGGGGCGGTGATGACCGCGTCACCCTGGATGCCACCGACGGCCACGGCATCGGGGTCCGGATCACGGGCGGCGCCGGGCACGACCTGGTCGAGCGCCGGACGGATGACGTCCACCGCGTCGTGTTCTACGACCTTCCCCACGGCGTGAGGATGAACCCGGACGACCTCGTCCGGCTGGTGCCCCGGCAGACCGATCGGTTCCGGCTTCGGCCCGACT
>JAOUIC010000260.1 GCA_029884275.1 Gemmatimonadota bacterium
GGGGCGGCCGAAGGGGCGGTGGACGCGAGCAACATGCTGAAGCCGGCGCTGGCGCGGGGCGAACTCCACGTCGTGGGTGCCACCACGCTGGACGAGTACCGGAAGCACGTCGAGAAGGACGCCGCCCTGGAGCGCCGCTTCCAGCCGGTGCTGGTGGGTGAGCCGAGCGTGACGGACACGATCGCCATTCTCCGCGGGCTCAAGGAGAAGTACGAGGTCCACCACGGCATCCGCATCACCGACAACGCGCTGGTCGCCGCCGCGACGCTGTCCGACCGGTACATCGGTGACCGGTTTCTCCCCGACAAGGCGATTGACCTGGTGGACGAGGCCGCGAGCCGTCTGCGGATGGAGATTGACAGCCTGCCGCAGGAGATCGATGAGGTCGAGCGGCGGATTCTCCAGCTGGAGATCGAGCAGCAGGCCTTGCTCAAGGAGCGGGACAGGGCCGGCGTCGAACGCCGGACGGCGGTGGAACAGGAGCTGGCGCAGCTTCGGGAGCGCTCGTCCGCCATGAAGGCCCAGTGGCAGGCCGAGAAGGTGGCCATTCAGGAGATCCGCACCCGGAAGCAGGAGGTCGAGGCCCTCCGGACCGAGATGGACCAGGCCACCAGGCGGGGCGACCTGCACCGCGCCGCGGAGTTGCAGTACGGGCAGGTCCCGGCGCTCGAGCGGAAGATCGCCGAGCACGAAAAGCGCCTCGCGGAGATCCAGTCCGTGACCCGGTATCTGAAGGAGGAGGTCGAATCCGAGGACATCGCCGAAGTCGTCGCGAAGTGGACCGGCATCCCGGTGACCAAGATGCTGGAGTCGGATCGTGAACGGCTGACCCGCCTCGAGGCGGAGCTGACCCGTCGGGTGGTCGGCCAGCGGGCGGCGGTGGAGGCGGTCGCCAACGCGGTGCGCCGGAGCCGTGCCGGGCTGTCGGACCCTCACCGCCCGATGGGGTCGTTCATCTTCCTCGGGCCCACCGGCGTGGGCAAGACGGAGACCGCCCGGGCGCTGGCGGAGTTCCTGTTCGACGACGAGCGCGCCATGGTCCGGCTCGACATGTCGGAGTACATGGAGAAGCACTCCGTGGCGCGGATGATCGGCGCGCCGCCAGGGTACGTGGGGTACGAGGAGGGCGGACAACTCACCGAGGCGGTGCGCCGCCGTCCGTACAGCGTGGTGCTGTTCGACGAGATCGAGAAGGCGCATCCGGACGTGTTCAACGCCCTGCTGCAGATCCTCGATGACGGCCGCCTGACCGACAGCCAGGGCAGGGTCGTGGATTTCCGGAATACCGTCATCATCATGACTTCGAATATCGGGGGCGGGTTCATCCTCGAAGCGGGCGAGCAGTCGCCGGAAGGCTGGTCGCAGGTCGAGGCCCAGGTTCGCGACCAGCTCAGGGTTCACTTCCGCCCCGAGTTCCTCAACCGGGTGGACGACATCATCGTCTTCCGGCAGCTCGGCCGGGACGAGATCGGCCAGATCGTCGAGTTGCAGCTGACGCGGCTGCGGAAGCAGCTGGAGGAGCGGCGCATGCAGATCCGGATCACGCCCGACGCCGCCGCCCTGATTGCGGAGGAGGGTTACGACCCGGTGTTCGGCGCGCGCCCGCTCAAGCGGGTGATCCAGCGGCGGCTGCAGAACCCCATCGCGCTGGAACTGCTGGAGGGCCGGTACGGCGAGGGTGACACCATCCGGGTGGAGCGGAGCGGGAAGGAGTTGCGCTTCGTCCGCGAAGCGGCGGCGCCCGAAAGCGCGAGTGCCTGACACACCGGTCCACCCCGATGACGTCGGGCAGATGCGCCTCGCCCTTGGCGAGGCGCATCGCGCCGGTGTGGCCGGGGAGGTGCCGGTCGGGGCGGTGATCGTCGTGGGGGGCACGGTGCTCGCCCGGGCTCATAACGAAACGGTAGCCCGCCGGGACCCCACCGCGCACGCCGAGTTCCTGGCGCTGCAACGCGCGCTGGCCGCGGTCGGCGCCGACCGCCTGACCGCCGCCACGCTCTACGTGACGCTCGAGCCCTGCGCCCAGTGCGCCGGGGCCATCGTGCTCGCCAGGGTCGGGCGGGTGGTGTTCGGGGCATGGGATGACAAGGCGGGGATGGCCGGGTCGGTGGGCGACATTCTGCGCCATCCGCGGCTCAACCATCGGCCGGAGGTGCTGGGCGGCGTCTTGAGGGAGGAGTGTGGCGGGGTGCTGCGGGAGTTCTTCGAGCAGCGCCGCCCGTCCTGAGCGTCCGCGCCTACTCCGCCGTGAGATGGCGGTGCAGGCGACTGAGTGAATACCCTCCCAAGGCGAGCGTCGCGACCGTGACACCGATCATCAGCGGCAGCTCTCGCGCGACCACGCCCAGCCCGATGTACACCGTCGCCAGCGCGTAGGGCAACTCGGCCAGCCCCAGCGCCGCGAGGTAGCCGATCATGGAGTAGCGGGCGGCGCCAAGGAGATAGCCGGGGATCTCAGACGGCAGGGCCAGCTGGACCAGTACCACCATGCCGAACGACATCCGCGACGTGAATCGCGCCTCGTAGCGCTCCATCACGTCGGCGGTCAGGAGCGTCCGGATGACCGGGCGTCCCAGAATCCGCCCCACGCTGTAGGCACAGAGACCCCCGAGCAGCCATCCGGTCCAGAGCAGCAGCAGTGCGATCGCCGGCGGCCAGGTGTACACCACGAATGGCACGATCAGGCCGGTGGAGACAAACGCGAGCATGGCCGACGCGGCGGCGAAAACGATGACCAGCACTGCCGCCTGCCACGGGCTGGCATCGGCCACCCGCCGGGCCGCTTCCAGCACCGACAAGAGGCCATCGTGGAGCCGGGGTGTCAGCATCAGGAGGGCGATGACGCCCGCGAGCACTCCCGCCGCGGCGAGACGCCGTGGCCCGAGGTGAATCCGGGAAGGACGGGCGGCAGCGGGGGAGGTGGAGGAGTCGGCGATCACCAGAGGAGGATAACAGGGCCGGCAGCGTATGGTGATCCGCCGCGCGCGTCGGCGAGGCTACCTCCCGGGGCGGGTCCGGGGTAGATTCTCCCGCCCTGGACAGGTGTCCGAGTGGCTGAAGGAGCCGGTCTCGAAAACCGGTAAACCCGTAAGGGTTTCGAGGGTTCGAATCCCTCCCTGTCCGTATTCCTACTGGGCCGTTACCGATCCCGACATGCCGCTGGTGAAGTTCGACGAGTGGATGGTGCAGCGGTAGCGGTACAGCCCGGCGGCCGCGAAGCTCCGCTGGTGCGTGCCGGAGGACTTGTCGGCCGAGCTGCCCTGCATGTCCTCGAAGGTCACGTTGTGTGCGTTGCTCCCCTTCCAGTCCCAGGTCACCGTGTTCCCCGCCACCACCGTAATGCTCGAGGGGTTGAACGAGTTGTCCTGCACATTCACCGTCCCCGCCGGCGGCGGGTTGGGACCGGACGACTCGCCGCCGCCGCATGCCGCCACCAGCACGGCCGCCAATCCAATCCTGCCAATTGTTCGCATCGGGCACCCCCACGGAGGTTGACCAACCCTGACCAGCTCACTCCCGAATGTTCTGCCGCAGCTTGGCCAGGTCAAGCATCGGGATCCCGCCCTCGGTGGGGACCAGCACCACCAGGTTGTTCGACTGCCGCATGTCGTGCAGCACCTCCAGATACTGCTTGGTCAGCGCCTCGGCGGTGAGGGTCTGGTTGAGCAGACGCTGCTGATCGCTCTGCAGTCGCGCCACCTCGACCCGGTGGCGCTCGGTCTGGATCTGCTGCTCCTGCGCGATCTTGTTGTTGATCGCCGCCACCACCTGGGCCGGGGGCTGGAGGTCGCGGAGGAAGAAGGCGGTCACCTCCGCGATCCGGAACGGCTCCCCACCGGCCCGTGGCTGGGTGATGAGCGCGGAGTCCACCAGCGCCTGCATCGCGGTGGCGATCTCGGTGCGCT
>JAOUIC010000261.1 GCA_029884275.1 Gemmatimonadota bacterium
CTGGAACACCTGCACCCACATCCCGGCGTACTGGATGTCGGGGATCCGGCGCATCGCCTCGGCGTCTTCCTCTCGAAGCACCGGCCGGATCCGGACCTCGTACGGCAGGTTGTCGGGGTTGAGGGGGGTCTGGGAGAAGAACCGCACCACGTAGAAGGCGGTGGGGCCGGCGGTGTTCATGGCGTTGAAGATCTGCGCCCGGATGCCGTCCACGATTGAGGCCATGGCCATCACGGTGGCCACGCCGATCACGACGCCGAGAATGGTGAGCGCTGAGCGGAGCTTGTTGGTGCGGAGTGCGCCGAGCGCGATCCCGATGCCTTCGTCGACATTGTGGAGTGCCATGGTTGCCGGCTACTCCGACCGGAGCGCGGTGATCGGGTCGAGCCGCGCCGCCCGGGTGGCGGGGTAGACGCCGAACAGGATGCCGGTCCCGGCGCCGAGGGCAAGGGAGACGGCCACCGACCAGGCGGTGACGCGCGAGGGAAGGGGAGTAAACCCCGCGACGGCCGCGCTCAGAGCCCACCCCGAGGCGACGCCCAGCACGCCGCCAAGCGTCGCAAGCACGATGGCCTCGACCAGGAACTGGCGGCGGATGTCGCGGCGGTTGGCCCCCAGCGACTTGCGGAGGCCGATCTCGCGGGTGCGTTCGGTGACCGACATCAGCATGATGTTCATGATCACGATGCCACCGACCACGATGCCGATGCAGACCACCGCCGGCAGCACGGTGAAGAGGACCTTCGTCAGGCTGCGCCAGAAGGAGACCAGCGCGTCAGCCTTGTCCACGGTGAAATCATCCGCTTCACCGGGGCGGAGGCGACGGCTGAGGCGCATCGCTTCCTGCGCCCGGGCCATGGCGCCGTCGATCTCCTCCGCGTCGCGCATCTTGACCGACACCGTGGTGGTCCGGCGTCGCCCGTAGATCGACTCGAAGGTGCTGATCGGGACCAGGCCGAACCCGTCGAACGATTGGCCCAGGACACGACCCTTCTTGGCCGTCACCCCTTTGACCCGCATCTCCCGGCCGGCGATGCGAATCGGCCTGCCGATAGCCTGTTCGGGGCCTCCGAAGAGCTTCTCGGCCACGTCGTAGCCGAGGACCACGACTGAGCGGCGCTCGGTGACGTCCAGGTCGGCCAGTGGCTCCCCCGCGGCGAAGCGGTAGTCCTGCACCGTCTGGTACGGCGGCGTCACCCCGAAGATCAGCACGTCGCCCACGGTCCGGTTCCGGTAGACCACGTCGCTGGTCGGGGTGGGCCAGCCGGACTGGAGCGCCACGGCCATCGCGTCGGGGAGCGCCCGGCGCACCGCCTCGGCGTCGTCTCGTTCGATGATGGGGCGCTTGTTGATCTGGCGGATCTCCTCGTCGGTGAGGAGGCCCAACGCGATCGGCACCCGGCGCACCTGGAAGGCGTTGGTGCCGATCACCGCGCCGGTGATGTTCTCCTTGACGTAGGCGTTCATCCCCTGGATCACCGCGACCACGGTGACCAGGAACCCGACCGACACGATGATGCCGAGCAGGGTGAAGAACGACCGCAGCCGGGCCTGCCAGATGGACTGGAGGGCGAGTCGAAGGGCTTCGGCGAGCGGCATGGCGACAATTTAAGCCAGCCCGGCGGCAGCCGAAGGGGCCACCCCTCGCTACTCGTACCGCAGCGCGTCCACCGGGTCGAGTTTGCTGGCCTTGTTGGCGGGGTACAGCCCGAACAGCACGCCGGTCAGGATCGCCGCGATGACCGCGGCCACCACCGACATCACGGGGATGGCGGCGGGGAGAGTCGGGATGAAGGTCCGGATCGCCCAGGCAATCAGGGCGCCGAGAATGAGGCCGAAGAGGCAGCCGACCAGCGTCAGCGTCGCGGCCTCCACCAGGAACTGGAACATGATCTCGCCGCGGGTGGCGCCGAGCGCCTTCCGGACCCCGATCTCGCGGGTGCGTTCGGTCACCGAGATCATCATGATCGCCACGACGCCCACGCCACCTACCATGAGTCCGACCCCGGAGAGCGCCAGCATGACGAGGAAGAAGCCCTGCGTCATCTGGTTGAACGAGTCCAGGAACCGGTCCGAGCTGACCACGGTGAAGTTGTTCTCCTGCCGCGGCTTGAGCCCCCGGGCGGCCCGGAGGCTCGCGATCACGTCGTCCATCGCCTCCTGCACGGTCGCGGTCTCGGTTGGGATCACCGCGATCTGCATCCACCCTTTCCAGTACTCGACCACCTTGGTAAAGGTGGTGTGCGGCATCGCGAGCCTGGGCGACGAGGCGTTGCTGAACAGATTCGCGGCCTCCGCGTGGACCCCCACGACCTCGAACAGGGCGCCGGAAATCCGGATCCGCTTCCCGATCGGGTCGAGCCCCGGGAACAGCTCCAAGGCGAGCTTGTCATTGATGATGCAGACGTGTGACCCGGCGGCGTACTCGAGGTCGCTGAAGTTCCGTCCCTGAAGAATCTCGCCGCCGTTCACTTGGACCCAGGTTGGCGAAAAGCCCGCGATGTCGACACTCCGCAGGTTGACCCGCTCGTAGCTGACCGGGCCGTTGGAGTACTCGGAGATGTTCACGTCTCTCACCGTGGGGAGACGGCGGAGCATCTCCGCATCCGCCACCGACAGCCAGGGGTTCCGCCGCCAGGGGGAGAGCTCGTCCGACCCGTCGGAGATGTTGATCCCGCCCGACCAGTAGCGGAAGACGTAGAAGGTCTTGGGACCCAGCGACTCGATCACGTTTGTGGCGCTGCGCTGGATGCCGGTGATGGCCGCCCCGATGGCGATGACCACCATGACGCCGATGGCCACACCAAGGATGGTCAGCGAGGCGCGGACCTTGTTGCCCCGGAGCGAGTCGAGCGCGATGCCGACGCCCTCCGCGACGCGGGCCGGGCTCAGCGTCGTGAGCAGGCTCATTCGGCCCTCAGCGCATCGATGGGGTCGAGCTTGGACGCGCGGAGCGCTGGGTAACTCCCCGCCGTCACGCCCACGACCATCCCCAGCACCACTCCCAGCACCAGCGACCAGGTCGCGACCGCGGCCGGGAGGGGGGTGAGGGCGCGCACCAGGAACGCCAGCCCGAGCCCGCTGAGGATCCCGAGCGCGGCGCCCATGGTGGAGAGGGCGGCGGACTCGACCATGAACTGCGACATGATGTCCGACCGCCGGGCACCCAGCGCCTTGCGGATGCCGATCTCTCGGGTGCGCTCGGTCACCGCCATGAGCATGATGTTCATGATCACGATGCCGCCCACCACCAGCGAGATGCCCACCAGCAGGGGCAGGGCCATGAACAGCAACTTCGAGATGCGTCCCCAGAAGTCCAGGATCGCCTCACTGGTCTCGAGGTGGAAGTTGTTCTCCTGGCCCGGCTTGAGCCCCCGCCGGGCCCGCATCGCCGCCTCGGCCTGGCCCATCGCCAGGGTCAGGTCGCCGCTGCTCCCCGCCTTGTAGAGCACCTCGTCCAGGATGTTGATGGGGCAGATGTAGCGCCGGGCCGGGGCGCTGTAGGGCATGATGGCGAACTTGTCCATCGAGAGGCCGAACAGGGTGCCCTGGGACTCCACCACGCCGATGACGCGGTAGGGGAGACCGGCAACGTGAACCTCCCGGCCCAGCGGGTCCTGTCCCTCGAACAGCTTTTCTGCCACCAGCGCGCCGAGCACGAGCACCGGCTGGGAAGCGCGCACCTCTTGCGGCGTGAAGGGGCGTCCCTGCTTCAGGTTGTAGCCCTTGATCCGGAAATAGGTATCCTCGGTGCCGATCAGGGTGATGTCTCTGGCCTGTTTGGTGCCGTAGCTGAGCACCATCCGGTCCTGGCAGAACCTGGCGGCGATGACGGGGATGGTGATGCGCTGGGTGACGTAGTCGGCGTCGTCGTAGCTGATGCGCGG
>JAOUIC010000262.1 GCA_029884275.1 Gemmatimonadota bacterium
ACCTGGATTCCGCGGTCGCGCAGGGCTGGGATATCGACCGCTTTCGAGTGACGGCGACGGTCCGCCTGGACGCGGCCGATACCCTGGGTGCCGCGCAGCTTTTCGCGAGGATTGCGGTCGATCCGGCAGCCGATGATGACGATGCGGATCGACAGGGCCGCCTCCTCCTCGGCGTGCCCGCGTGGGCGGCAGAACGCGCGCGCGCGCTGTCACACATGTTGAGGGAAACGCGGCGCGAAGCCGAACCTCGCGGACTCTTCGACACGGTCCGCGTGACGGGGCGCCGGGGAGAAACCATCGACCTGCGTGCAACCCTGCAGGGTCATGTTACCGTGGTCGCGTTTTGGAACCCGCCGTGCCTCACCTGCCTTGCAGAGCTCGAGGCATTGGGCAGACTGGTGGCCGGCCTGCCGGGTAGTCCAAGACTCGCGATCGTGAGTCGGCGCCCGCTCGGGCCGGCTGAGTGGGATCGGCTAGACGGCGCTGGACTTGCCCCCTTCGTCACGGTTGATGGGGAGCATGAGGCAATGCAGGCCTTCGGGGTCTGGGCCACCGCCGAAACCCTCGTGGTGGACCCACGCGGCGTGATTCAGTATCGCGAACCATCCCTAGATGATCTGCCGCGGTGCATCATGACCCTGGTTCCGATGCAGGATGGTGTCGCTGGAGATGACCGGGCCGCAGGAGTGGTGATTGCCGCGCAACCCTGACGACAGGGAGATCGAATCGCACGAGGGCTGGTCGCGGCTCGTGCCTGAGCGCGTAGATGGCCGATCCGTCTTCGGTGACCGCGATGGCTATCACATCCCCGTCCAGGCGGAGCCCCCCCTCGAACGTCCCATTCCAGTCGAATACGTGGATGCAGTCTCCGTAGCTGGCTCGCTGTCCGAATGTGGAAACGCTGCGGCCGGAGAACAAGCCGAAGATGGATGTTGACGTGGTCGTGACGTCCACATAGGCGATATCGTCGAGTCCCGGGATCGCAGAGCCATGTGGCAGGGTCACTGGACCTTGAACGGTCGTGGTCATGGCCCGGTCGAGATCGACCAACTCGATCGAGCCGAGATGGCGATTGGCCAATACCGCCAGATGACCGTTCGGATGCAAGGCAATGCGCGCCTGGCTGACCTGCGGAGGGGTATCTGACCCGTGTGGCAGCCGTTGGCCGATTCCCCCAACGCGGAGCCCGGCTCCGTCGAGCACTGCAAGACGCGCATCTCGAAAGAAGCCGGGCGTCAACAACCGCGTCGAGTCCAGCCAGGCGGCACCCGTCGCCAAGCCCTGAGCGGCCAGCTGGATGCTCCTGCCGGCGTATACCGGTCGCGTATCATCACGTGGGACGACGATTTCGGTGAGACGGGCCAGTGAGATGTCGTAGATCCAGGCATCACCGAACTGACCATCGAAGCTGATGGACCACGCACTCCAAAACTCGCCCGGCCCTTTCCCCCGGCGTCCAAGCGACTGGACCAAGGCGCCGTCGTCGAGGCGAAACACGTGCAGGACCGAATCCGAGACGACGTCCAGGACGAAGACCCAGGGGTCATGAACGAGCAATCTCGTCGGCAGAGCAAGGTCGCTTGCTTCGCTCACGACCGCGGCGGAGAGCGTCGTACCACCACCCCCGGCGCCTCCCGGGAGTGCGCACACCGGGCCCCCGGTCCCCGAACCTGGACTGCCCGCGTCGGAGCGAATCCACGCAGCGCCTCCCGCCGCGAGCAACGCCACGAGAGCGACAGGGACGAGCCAACGCACGTCGGTTAGCCGCCCGGCTTGGTGCATGCAATGTCACCGGTAAGCCGCCAGTTGGCCATGATCTCGTCCCCTTGCAGGCAGAGGTCTCCCAAGGAGAAGCAACAGTTGCCTGGCCGGGCACACGTCTCTGACACCGCGAGCGTGGGAATCTTCCCATCGTCGCTCGAACGCACGGTGACGGGCACGAGGGTCAGGCCTACGCCCAACGCCACCGCGCCGAGAAACCGCTTCGTCATGGGCAGCTCCTGAAAAGGTGTCGTTCAGGGTGCCACCTTTCGCGTGGTCGGGCGTGAGCCATTCCCGACCAGACATCGGCGAAACGCGTCAGCGAGGGGCTATGGGATGTAACCACACGATAGATCACGGCATCCTGAGTTTCGGCGGCAGGCATCGGGCGCCGGGAGGGAATCCGCTCTTGCACGTGACGACTGAAGCGACCGCACCCCCACTCTGGCAGTCGGCGACTGCCGGGCGGCTGACGGAGGACGGCGTCTGCCCCGGACCCCTGGATCGGATGCGCGTTGGGGTGTCGGTGGAGTCAGAATGGGCGAACCGGGCCGTTTCTCGCGCCCTGCGGGAGGCGGGCGCCGTGGCAGTCCAGCTGGAGTCGCGCGCGATCACTCGACAGGCGCTCGCGGGGTCTGCCGCGCTTGTCCATGACTTGCATCCGTGGACACGACCCGCGGCCGAGCGTTTTGGGGGCTTGGTGCGCGGATTGAGGGGAGGGCCCATCCTGCTCTATCTGCCGGCGAGCGGGCCCGCGTTTACCACGTTCTCCCAGCTTCCCAAGACTGGTGATATCCGGGTGCAGGTCCAGTCCAGGGACCCTGATAGCATGGCCCACCTGCGAGACGCCGCCGTCGGGCTGATCCGTGCGGTGCCCCGGATGTGGATCATGGAGGACCTGAAGCGTCTGGTGCCCAACCTCTCCAGTGCCGGCTACCTCTTCGGCCATCGCGCGTTGGGTGTCTTGGCGGCGGGACGTCGGCCGAGCGTGGCAACCATCGCGCGGGCCCTGGGACTGTCGCAGCGGACGCTCCAGCGTCGAATGCGAGCGGACGGACTGCCGAGTCCCAAGGCCCTCCTCGACTGGCTGACACTCGCGCACCTCCGGCATGTTTCCCATTTCCAGAGGCGATCGGTGGCCCGCGTTGCGGCCGATCTCGCGCTGGCGTCCAACGACCTCTACCGGCTACGCAAACGTGTGCTCCGCCACGCGGAAGGTCCTGGAGCGAAAAGACTTATGCCAGCGACGCCCGCCGTAGCCTAGGAAGGAGCCCTGACTTCCTTGCCCTGACCGTGGGGTTGGGACGGGCGATTGCCGTCAGTCCCTGCCGGGTCTCGCCCCGGTGCGAGTCGCCATGTCGTTCTCGCGGCAAGGTTTGTAACCGCGTAGCGCCCGTCAGCATCTGTTTAACGGCGAGTACCGCGGGACTGATTGCGGCCCGGGCCGGCATCAGGAGTGCGTCGTGAGAGACGCGCAGCGCACCGAGGGGCCGTAGCCGCGGATTGCCCGAGCGGTGATGTACCCAACAACGCGGGCTGGAGACACGGGAGACGCATGGTCATGAGCCTCGAGATCGCGGAACGGCCGAGTCCACCTGACCCTGATACGGCGTACTGGGTAGCGCCGCCGCACCCTGGTATTCGCCGAGCGTTGGCCTACATGCGTGTGCACTGCAACCGACGGCTCCCGCTTGCCGAGGTCGCCTCGATCGCCCATGTGAGCCAGTTCCACTTCAGTCGACTCTTCCACCGGATCGTCGGCGTCACCTTCCAAGACCACCTGGTACGATCGAGGCTTCGTATTGCGGAGGACATGATCAAGCGGGATCCGTCTGCGCCTCTGATTCGCGTGGCGGCTGAGGCGGGGTTCGGCACGCTTCGCAACCTCCAAGACCACTACAGGCACTGCTACGGATACCCGCCCTCCCAGAGCCGCGCCAAGCGACACGCCGCCGCTCCGTGGGGTGGCGCGCAAGATCCTTCGCCTACTTGAGCACGACACTCCGCGCACTCCTCACCGGATCATCGTATCGGCGGTCAATGCCCGGGCATCAGTCAACGCCGTGTCGCGGTACCGCCACAGCGCCATTCCGAATCCCGACTGTTCTTGTCCTTGG
>JAOUIC010000263.1 GCA_029884275.1 Gemmatimonadota bacterium
GGGGCGGCCGGCTCTTCCTCCTGCCTGAGGGCTGGCTCCGGCTCGATGCGCTCGTGGCGCAGGCCTCCGCGGGCTGACCCTGCCGGCGGTCCACGGCTTCGCCAGCCTCCCGCCCCCCGCTACATTTGAGTCATGGCTTCTGTGGGCTTGACCGAACGCGAAACCCGGGTGCTCGAGGCGGTGATCCAGATGTACGTGGAGACCGCCGAGCCGGCTGGCAGCCAGACGGTGGCGCAGCGCTTTCCGCTGGGCGTCTCCCCGGCCACCATCCGGAGCACCATGGGGGAGCTCGAGGAGAAGGGGTACCTGTACCATCCCCACACGTCCGCCGGCCGGATCCCCACCGACCGCGCCTACCGCTGGTACGTGGACAACCACATGCGGCTCTCGCTTCCGGACCCCGAGCATCAGCGGGTGCTGGAGGCGGAGCTGACCCCATCGCGCTCCGCAATCGAGGAAATCCTGCGTTCCGCGGCGCAGGTGCTGGGACTGCTCACCCAGGAGCTCGGGGTGGCGATCGCCCCGGTGCTCGACGCGGTGGTGCTGGAGCGGCTCGAGCTGGTGCCGGTGTCGTCGGAGCGCCTGCTCCTGGTCTTCCACCTCCGCAGCGGTGCCGTGCGGACGATCTTCGTGCAGGTCGCGGGGTGCATCGAGCCGGAGGTGGTGCAGCGGGTGTCCCAGACGCTGAACGAGCGGCTGGCAGGACTGACGCTGCTGCAGATCCGCTCGACGGTGGTCGAGCGCCTGCGCGACGCCGAGCGCATGCCGAAGGAGCGGCAGCTGCTCAACGTCTTCATCGAGGAGGGCGACGAGATCTTCGGCCTCCCCGCCGGCCCCGACTCGGTAGTCCTCGGGAGCACCCAGTCGATCGCAGGCCAGCCGGAGTTCACCACCGGTGGCCGGATCCGCGACCTGCTCGACCTGACCGACCGGCGCGACCTGCTGGGACAGGCGCTCTCCGCGCGCCGCGACCGCGGGCTCACGATCACCATTGGCGGTGAGAACCCCGATCCCCGGCTGACCGGGTTCACGGTGGTGACCTCGTGCTACCGGACCGCGGACCTGAGCGGGGTCATCGGCGTCATCGGCCCAACCCGCATGCCGTATGACAAGATCATCGGGCTGGTGGATCACACCAGCCGCATGATGGAAGGACTGATGGAGTGAGCGAGTACTACCAGCTGTTGGGCGTCGGGAGGGACGCCGGCGAATCCGAGATCAAGAAGGCGTACCGGAAGCTCGCCATGGAGCTCCACCCCGACCGGAACGGGTCTCCCGACGCCGAGGAGAAGTTCAAGGAGCTGACCGAGGCCTACGAGGTCCTCAAGGATCCCGACAAGCGGGCCCGCTATGACCGCTACGGGAAGGCGGGGCTCGGCGGCGGCTCGGGAACGGGGTACGGCGGCTTCCATCACGTGGATCTGGCCGAAGCGCTCAACATCTTCATGCGCGATTTCGGCGGCTTCGAGTCCATGTTCGGCGCCGCCGGGCGGACCGAATCCCGGCGGGGCCAGGACATCCGGGTGAGCGTCTCGGTCAGCCTCACCGAGGTGGCCACCGGCGCCAAGCGCACCATCAAGCTTAAGACGCTGGATCGCTGTCCCGAGTGCGAGGGGACCGGGGCGCGGGCCGGATCCCGCCCGGCGGCCTGCAGCACCTGCGGTGGAGTCGGGGAAGTGCGCCGGGCGGCGCGGAGCATGTTCGGCCAGTTCGTCCAGGTGACTGCCTGCCCGACCTGCAAGGGGGACGGAACCGTGATCGCCTCGCCCTGCGGGGCCTGCAGCGGCGAGGGCCGGGTCCGGGCCGACAAGACGGTGCAGGTCGAGATTCCGGCCGGCATCTCGGAAACCAACTACCTCACGCTCCGCGGCCAGGGCGCGATCGGGGCCCGCAACGCGCCGCCCGGCGACCTGCTGGTCATGATCGAGATCAAGCCCGACGAGCGGTTCGAGCGCGACGGGGACAACCTGGTCTACGATCTGCCGCTCTCCTTCAGTCAGGCGGCGCTGGGCATCTCGCTCGCCGTCCCGACGCCGCACGGCGAGGAGCGGGTGCAGATTCCCGCCGGCATCCAGGCCGGGACGATCCTCAAGCTCCGCGGGAAGGGACTGCCGCGGCTGGGGCACGCCGGTCGCGGGGACCTGCTGATCCGCGCCAGCGTGTGGACGCCCGAAGCGCTCACGCCGGAGCAGGAGCGGCTGTTCGCGGAACTGGCCCAGCATGAAGGGAAGCCGCCCAAGCGAGGCGAGGGATTCTGGAGCCGGATCAAGGAGGCGCTGGGCGCATGACCTGGTATGCGGTGCAGGTCCGCCCCGAAGATGCTGCGCGCGACGCCGTCGCCGCCTGGCTGGTGAGGCACACCGGCCACGCGGTCGAGGAGCGCACCGACGGCACCCTGGTCTCCTACGCGCTCGATCTCCCCGCCGCCGAGGCGCTGGGTCGCGACCTGCGCGCGGCGCATGGCGAAATGCTCTCCTCCGAGCATCATGAGATCCCCGTCACCGACTGGAGCACCGCCTGGCGCAGCGGGCTGGGCCCGAGACGCGTGGGCCCCATCACGATCGTGCCGACCTGGCTGGAGTATGCCCCCGGCGCGGACGAGCTGGCGGTGCGGATCGATCCTGAGATGGCCTTCGGCAGTGGCGAGCATGGTTCCACCCGCGCCGCGCTGGCCCTGCTGGTGCGGCACCTCCCGGCCGGGGGCCGGGTGCTCGACTTCGGCAGCGGCAGCGGCATACTCAGTATCGCCGCCGCCAAACTTGGCGCTGTCCGGGCCATCGGGATCGAGGTGGACGACGATGCCCTGCCGGTGTCCGTCGCCAACGCCGAGCGGAACGGCGTGGCCGACCGGGTGACGTTCTTCCATGGCGATGCCGCCGACCTTGCCCCACTGCTCGGGCCGGCCAACCTGGTGGTGTCGAACATCCTTCGGCTGGTGAACGTTGCGCTGCTGCCCGAGGTCCGCGCCGCGCTGGTGCCGGGCGGGGTCGCCATCTTCTCCGGCATGGAGGAGCAAGAAGCCGGGGAATTCCGGCGGGCGCTCGCGGAGGAGGACTTCGACGTGGCGAGTGAGACCGTCGACAGCGGGTGGTGGGCGGTGGCTGCGGTGCCGGGGTGATCCGGCTCCTGGCTCCCGCCGGCACGCTGGCCACCGGTGCCGTGGTGGAGCTGGATGAGGACGAGTCGCGCCACCTCACGGTTCGGCGCGCCGAGCCGGGCGCTCCAGTCCAGCTCCTCGACGGGTCCGGCCTGCGGGCCGATGGCCGGCTCGGCCGGGCCGGAAAAGGGTGGAACGTCGAGATCAGCCAGGTCAGCCGGGAGCCCGCGCCCGTCGCCGTCACGCTCGCGGTCGGCGCCGGCGACCGCGAACGATTCGGCATGCTGGTGGAGCAGGCCGCGCAGCTCGGCGCCACCGGGATCATCCCGCTCCAGACCGATCGGACCACCGGAGTCTCGACCAGGCTCCGCGGCGAACATCTGGATCGCATCAGGCGACGGGGACGCGAAGCGCTGAAACAGTGCGGTGGGGCCTGGGCTCCGGAAGTGTCCGAACTGCGGAGTCTGCCGGAGCTGCTGGCCGAACTCGCTCCCGGCGCCCGATGGCTGGCCGACCCTGAAGGCGGGCCACGGCCACCGCTGAATGCCGTCGTGCCGCTGACGATCGCAGTGGGTCCTGAGGGAGGATTCAGTTCGGAGGAGCGGCAACTGCTCCTCGGCGCCGGGTTCCGGCCGGTCCGCCTCGGCCGGCATCTGCTGCGGTTCGAGACGGCCGCCCTGGCGGCGCTCACCGCCGCATGGCTGTCACGCGAGGAGGGCCTCAATGACTGACTGCGTCTTCTGCCGGATCGCGAGCGGGGAGATTCCGGCGACCATCGTC
>JAOUIC010000264.1 GCA_029884275.1 Gemmatimonadota bacterium
CGTCCCGGGCGTCGGCCCGGGCCTCCTGACCACGGTCGCTCCCCACGTCCGGTTCGGTGGGGGGCCGGCGACCTCGCCTCCCGCGGATCAGGGCCCTCCGGTGGTCCCCGCCCCGCTCGGCGCCACGGAACCTCGACTCCTGGACCTCAACCAGGCCACGCGGGAGGAACTCGAGCGGCTCCCATTCGTGGGACCCTACATGGCCGAGCAGATCGTGGACTGGCGCGAGCGGCACGGGCCGTTCTCCGCGGTAGACAGCCTGGTCCGGGTTCCGGGCGTGGGACCCGCCACCCTCCGGAGGGTGCGGCCACTGCTCCGGGTGGACTGAAGCCGGGCAGATGTGAGGTGACCGCTTGCCAGACCACCCTGATGCGGGCTCACCGCGATCCCGCCGCGCCCTCCGACCCTATTGACACCCTCCCCCGCCGGTCTAGCTTAGGAGAATTGGCGTAAAGCATTGTCGGACTTAACAATCCAGCACAGACGAGGCGATGGCAACGGTAGCCGCCGGTGGCATTGAACGGCTAGGCGACATCCTGACGCGCGAGGGGCTCATCTCGCGCGAACAGCTCGCCGCGGCCCTCGCCGAGCAGAAGGCGTCAGGCCACCGGCTCGGCTACGTCCTGGTCAAGCTCGGCCTGGTCCAGGAGCTGGAGGTGACCAAGGTGCTGGCCCGGCAAAGCCGCATGCCCGCGGTGGATCTCAGCCGGTTCGAAGTCGATCCCAAGATCATCAAGCTGGTGCCGGCCGACTTCGCCCTCAAGCACATCGTGCTCCCCCTGAAGCGCGAGGGCCGGACACTCACCGTGGCGATGGCCGATCCCAGCAACACCGGTGTGCTGGACGACCTCAAGTTCATCACCCGCTACGACCTCTTTCCGGTCATCGCCGGCGAGTACACCCTCCGCAACCTGATCGAGAAGCACTTCGAGTCCTCCGACCAGCAGCTGCAGACGATCCTCAAGGAGATGGAGGGGGTCGAGGAGACCGATGTCGAGGTGGTCGAGGAGCAGGAGGACGAGGCGGCGACGCAGGCACAGATCAATGACGCGCCGGTGGTCAAGCTGATCAACGGCGTCCTCACGGATGCGGTCAAGCGTGGCGCGTCCGACATCCACATCGAACCGTTCGAGCACGAGATCCGGATCCGCTACCGGATCGACGGATCCCTGCTGGAAGTGATGCGGCCGCCGGTCAAGATGAAGGCCGCGCTGACCTCGCGTATCAAGATCCTGTCCCAGCTCAACATTGCGGAGCGCCGGGTGCCGCAGGACGGGCGGCTCAAGCTCAAGATGGGCAACCGGGTGATCGATTTCCGCGTCAGCACGCTGCCGGTGATCTTCGGCGAGAAGATCGTGCTCCGCATCCTCGACAAGGGCAACCTGACCCTCGACCTCTCCAAGTTCGGGTTCGAGCCGAAGGCCGAGCAGGACCTGATGCGGAACATCCTCAATCCGTACGGGATGGTGCTCGTCACCGGCCCCACCGGATCGGGGAAGACCACGACCCTGTACTCCGCGCTGTCCCGGGTCAACACGATCGAGACCAACATCATGACCGCGGAGGATCCGGTCGAGTACAACCTGATGGGGATCAACCAGGTGCTGGTGCGCAACGAGATCGGCCTGACCTTCGCCGCCGCGCTGAAGGCGTTCCTGCGGCAGGACCCGAACATCATCATGATCGGGGAGATCCGCGACCTGGAGACGGGCAGCATCGCCATCAAGGCGGCCCTCACCGGCCACCTGGTGCTCTCGACGCTCCACACCAACGACGCCGCCTCGACCATCACCCGCATGATCGACATGGGGATCGAGGCGTTCAACGTGGCGAGCGCGGTGAACCTGGTGGTGGCCCAGCGGCTGGTCCGGCGCATCTGCAAGGACTGCAAGGAGCCTCACAAGTACAGCGAGGAGGAGCTCAGGACCCTGGGTCCCAATGTCGGGGAACTCGCCAGCCTCACCTTCCAGAAGGGCGACGGCTGCGAGACCTGCAACGGCACCGGCTACAAGGGGCGCGCCGGCCTGTACGAGGTCATGGCGCTCTCCCCCGAGCTGCGCCGCATGATCCTGCGCGGCGGCTCGGTGGCCGAGATCCGGGACGTGGCCGTGAGCGAGGGCATGCTGACCCTGCGCATGGACGGGATGAAGAAGATCGAGAAAGGCGTCACCACCCTCGAGGAAGTCGTCAAGGAGACTGCCGCATGAGCATCAACCTGCGCGCACTGCTGGAGGAAATGATCGAGAAGGACGCCTCCGACCTGCACATCACGGCCGGCGAGCGCGCCAAGCTGCGGATTGACGGCGACATCACCAGCGCGACGCCGACGGAAGTACTCACCGCCAAGGACACCCTCTCGATCGCCTACTCGGTGCTGACCGAGAACCAGAAGAAGCGGTTCGAGACCGAGGACGAGCTCGATTTCTCCTTCGGCATCCAGAACCTGGCGCGGTTCCGCGGCAACGTCTTCAAGCAGCGCGGCTGCGTGGCGATGGTCATCCGGATGATCCCGTTCAACGTCAAGACCTTCGCCGACCTCGGCCTGCCGCCGGTCATCGCCAAGCTGGCCGAGAAGCCGCGCGGACTGGTGCTCGTCACCGGCCCGACCGGGTCGGGCAAGTCCACCACCCTGGCGGCCATCCTCGACAAGATCAACCGCGAGCGCAAGGGCCACATCATCACGGTGGAGGACCCGATCGAGTTCATCCACCGGCACCAGTCCTGCATCATCAACCAGCGCGAGGTCGGGACCGACACCAAGAGCTTCGCCAACGCGCTCAAGTACGCCCTGCGCGAGGACCCGGACGTGATCCTGGTCGGCGAGTTGCGCGACCTCGAGACCATCGCCGCCTGCCTCACCATCGCCGAGACCGGCCACCTCGCGCTCGCGACGCTGCACACCAACTCCGCCGCCGAGTCGATCAACCGCATCATCGACGTGTTCCCGTCCAACCAGCAGACCCAGGTCAGGGCCCAGCTCGCCTTCGTCCTCGAGGGGGTCGTCACCCAGACGCTGCTGCAGAAGGCCAAGGGCCGGGGCCGCGCCATGGCGTGCGAGATCATGGTGTGCACCTCGGCCATCCGGGCCCTGATCCGGGACGACAAGGTCCACCAGATCTACTCCGCCTTGCAGTCCGGCAAGAAGCACGGCATGCAGACCATGAACGACTCGCTGTTCCAGCTCTACATGAGCCGCGAGGTGAGCCTGGAGGAGTGCCTGCGGGCCTCGGGCGATCCCAACGAGCTGATGCGCATGTGCGGCGAGACGCCGCAGGAAGAACAGGAAATGGGGACGGTCGAGAAGTCCGGCCGCCCCGCCGCCCGCCGGTAACCCGACGAGGAGCCCAGGATGCCAGTCTTCGAGTACACCGCGCGCAACGCCAGCACCGGCCAGATCCTGAAGGGCACGCTCGACGTGCCCACCAAGGACGAGGTCCTCAAGCACATCAAGCAGCAGAAGATGATCATGGTCAACGTCCGGGAGCAGCCCAAGACGGGGTTCTCGCGGCCCAAGAGCATCGCGACCCGCGACCTGGTCATCTTCACCCGGCAGTTCGCGACCATGATCAACGCCGGCCTGCCCCTGGTCCAGTCGCTGGACATTCTGGCCAAACAGACCGAGAACAAGGCGCTGGCCGACGTCACCCGCCAAGTCGTGTTCGACGTCGAGAGCGGTCACACCCTCGCCGACGCCTTCAGCAAGCACCCGAGGGCCTTCCCCGAGCTGTACGTGAACATGGTCGCCGCCGGCGAAGCCGGCGGTATCCTGGATACCATTCTGCTCCGCCTCGCTAGCTTCCTGGAAAAGAGCGACGCCCTGATTCGCAAGGTGAAGGGCGCCATGGTCTACCCGGGCGTGATCATGTCGGT
>JAOUIC010000265.1 GCA_029884275.1 Gemmatimonadota bacterium
TCCCGTCGCGGCCGACCCGGATGGGTTTCGTGCCCGGTACCACGGCCGCATGCGGCGCTGGACCTGGCTCGGCACAGGGACGACCTTCGCGCTGGCCTACGTTGCGCTCGCGATCGCGAGCGCGTGGCCCGCGGCCATCGCCGTATTCTTCCTGCTACGCCTGACCCTGGCCAACCTCCTCCTCGGGGCGCTCGTGCTGCAGGAAAAGCGCGAGGCCATGGCATGACCCGGCGGGCCGCCCTCACCGCCCCCGCAGCCGGCGATCCACATGCCCGGGTCGCGGGACTGACCGTGCTGGAGCGCCAGCTCTTCTCGCTCCAGGATGCGGGCATCGACGAAGTGACCGTAGCGCTGCCCGAGGAGGAGATTCCTCGAAATCCCCGCCTCACCATGCGGGTGGCGGGCAGCGGAAGCGGTGGAAGCGCCCCGGGCGCGGTGCTCACGGCCCGTCTCGGCCTCGTCACCCACCGATCCCTGCCCCAGCGCCTGGTGGGTGCAGGTTATGCCGGCGACATCGAGGCGGCCGCGCTGGTCGCCGGCGAGTTCGTCGTCCCCGCCACCGACCACGCCGCGCGACGGCGAGCCGAGACGCTCCTGCTCGGTTCGCTCATCAAGCCGACCGACGGACTGATTTCGCGGGCGCTGAACCGGCCGGTCTCGCTGCGGGTGACCCGCGCCCTGCTCGACACCTCCCTGACGCCGAACCAGATGACCATCATCGCCGCCCTGTTTGGCGCTGCCGCCGTCGTCGTGGTGGCGCTCGGCGGAGCGGCGTGGCTCTTCCCCGGCGCGCTGCTGCTCCACGCCCAGTCGGTGCTGGACGGGTGCGACGGCGAGATCTCCCGGCTCAAGTACATCCGCTCGCGGGCCGGCGAGTGGATGGACCAGCTGTTCGACGACTTCGCCAACCTCGGGTTCTTCGCCGCCGCGGGGGCGGCGCTGTACCAGGATGGGGTGCCATGGGCGCTGGGCGTGACGCTGGGCGGGGTGGCGCTGCACGTCGCCTATCAGGTGGCACTCTACACCGCGCTCCTCACCAGGGGCGGCGGGAGCGGCAGCGTGACCAGTGTGCGGTGGTGGGGTCAGAAGGACTGGGCCGCGGCCCAGTCGGCGCCGGAGCGGAGAAACCTGTTCACGGTCATTCGGGATGCGATCGAGATCGGCACCCGCCGGGACTTCTTCTGCTTCCTGTGGCTGCCGACCGTGGCGCTCGGCATGGGGGAGATCGCCCTGGTCTGGGTCGGATTCGTCTTCGCGTCGTCGGGGATCTACACCGGCCTCTGCTGGCTGCTGGCCGGCGGGCCGTCACCCGCCACCAGGACCAGCTGACTCGATTGGCGGGCGGCCGCGGTGGCCCTCAGGCGACCGCGACCGCCCGCCGACTGGTCCCCTCGCCCAGCAGCGAAGCCGCCCGGGCGAAGTCCTCCGGAGTATCCACGTCGGTCCATGAAACGCCAGCCACCGCCACGGCCTCCAGCCGTCCCTCGGCAATGAGCCGGCGCATTCCCAGCGTCACCGAGGGCGGCTCCACCCGCTGCACCTCGCGCAGCGCGGCGAAGATGGACGGGTCGAGCCGGAAGTAGCCGGTGTCCACCGCGTCGTAGGGGTAGACATCCTTGCCGATCGCCGCGATCCGGCCCTCGCGCACCCGGACCTTGGTCGCGTCCGCCTCGTCGAAGTCGGAGGGGGCGAAATCCACCAGCAAGCGCGACGCTCCCGCACGGCCCTGGGCGCGGTCCAGCAGGCTGAGCACCGGACGCTCGAAGAGGTGATCGGCCATCTGCAGATAGAACGCGCCGGTGATGTAGGGGGCCGCCGAGAGCAGCGAGACGCCGTTCGGCTCATGGAACCGGTCGTTGTACACCAGCCGGAGGCTGAGGGGAGTGCGAACCTGGGCCAGATGGGCCCGCAGCTGGTCGGCGGCGTTGCCGAGCACGATCACCGCTTCCTGAACGCCTGCGGCCGCGGCCTGTCCCAGGGCATGCTCCAGCAGCGTCCGGCCCGCCACCGTCACCAGCGGCTTGGGCACCTCGCCGCGTGAGGGTGAGAGGCGGGAGCCGAAGCCCGCCGCGAGAATCACCGTCTGCCGTGTGGTCTGAATCGTATCGAGCGCCATCGCGTCCTGATCTCTCTTCTGGTTCACGCCCACCGACAGGCAACATCGGGGCCGGAATTCCCCTCGCGGATGGCACCGGGGGGCCGAGCAGGGCCCGATTCGACGCGCGGCTGCAAGTCATTGCCAAGAAGCATGTTATCCCGATGACCCGTCCGGCGGCAGGAGGTTGGTGGCACCGAGCGGCAGGGAGACCGACCTATGCCGCGACCCCGCCGTGTCGTTCCACCACGTGTCGCACAGCCCTCGTTGCATCGGACCTCCCGGGGGAGCGACATTCCGGCCCATGCTACTCCTGACTCTCGCCACCCTGCTGGCGGCCGCGCCCCCGGATTCCTTCGCCATCTACGTCAGGGTCGCGCCCCAGGAATCGCTCCGCGTCACCTCGATGGGGCCTCAGTCGGGACCGACCGTCGTGATCATCCCGGGCCTGCTGAGCCCGGCCTACGGATTCCGGAAGATCCTGACGCCCCTCGCCAATGCCGGCATCCGTGGCATCGTGATCGAACCGCTCGGCGTCGGCTGGTCATCACGGCCGGGGGACGCCGACTACTCGCATACCTCCCAGGGCAATCGCATCGGCGCGGTGATGGATTCGCTCCGCGTGAGCCATGCCGTCGTGCTGGCCCACGCGGTGGGCACACCGATGGCGCTCCGTCTCGCCACTCAGCGGCCGGGGCTGGTGGACGGTCTCCTGATCATCGAAGGCGCGGCGGTGGAAAGCCCGGCGGTGTCGGGAGTGAAGAACGCGCTGAAATACGCCTGGCTCATCAAGCTGTTCTCCGGTCGGGGACGGGTGCGCAAGGAGATCCGCAAGGGACTGGTCGCTTCGTCGGGCGACACGACCTGGATCACCGACGAAGTGATCGACGGCTACACCGCCGGTCCGGCAGGCGACGTCGGCGCCGTACTCCGGGCGCTCAAGGGGATGGAGCGCTCGGTGGAGCCCGATTCGCTCAAGCCCAAGCTGGAGGGACTCAAGATGCCGACACGCATGATGGTGGGCGGCGCGGCTCACCGCGGCGGCGCAGGGGAGGGGCGCATCAATGCGCTTCAGGCCCGGATTCCGCACATGACCAGGCGCACCGTCTACGGCGCTGGGCTCTACATCCATGAGGAACAACCCGAGGTGGTGACCAGCGAGATCATGGACTTCTTCCATGCGGTGGACCCATGACCGACCCGACGCTCGAACTCCTGTTGGGAACCATCCAGCCGGCGCGCGGCCGGGCCTGGCACGGCGGCGTCACGCCGGTCGGTGCGCTCCGCGGCATCACCGCGAGGCAGGCCGCCTGGGTTCCCGCGCCGAAGCGCATGAGCATCTGGGGTCTCACGCTCCATGTTGCCTACTGGAAATACACCGTGCGCCGGCACCTCGAGGGGGGCAACGGCCCCCGGTTCCCGAGGAGCCCAGCCAATTTCCCGCGGGTGCCCCAGCCGGCCACGGACGCGGCGTGGCGCGAGGACTGCAGACTGGCGGCGGAAGAGCACCGCCGGTTCGTCGCGGCGGTGAAGCGGTTCGACCCCGCGCGCCTCAGGCGGCGCCCGCCCAGCGGAAAGAAGTGGACCTACGCGGAGATGATCCTCGGCGTGCTGGCGCATGATGCCTATCACACCGGGCAGATCCAGCTGCTGAAGCGGCTGTGGACCACGCGCAGCAGAAGGTGATTTCCAACCGTTTCACTTCGGATTCCACTGCGACCGCGTAGCCTCCCGCCTGACTTGACAGCCCCCCCCCCCTCCCTGCCTACCGTGG
>JAOUIC010000266.1 GCA_029884275.1 Gemmatimonadota bacterium
CGGCACTCCTCCCAGGCTTCCCAGCGCTTGGCATCCTCGGGGTCGTCGGTGACGCCGTGAACCACCCGGGTGAGGCGGAAGAAGGGTGAGTCGGCATCGTCCCGTTCCGGCTCGATGTTGAGGAACGGACGGCTCAACCCGACCGCGGAGATCCGGATGGCGACGATGTTCAAGGCCTCGAGGATGCGCTCGCGTGGGACCGCCACGATCGCCTTCCACGGCTTCATCTGTTCGGCCGTCAGGCCGCTCACCCAGGTGGCGTCGCTGTCCTTGAGCCGCAGGTGTCCCAGCACCGTGGAGAAATCGTTTTCGGGCTCGAGCCGGGGAACCACCCGATCCATCAGGCGGTCGATCGTCTCCCGGCCGGGGGTGACGTTGGCCGGCAATCCCGTCTCTGCCAGAAAGCGGATCGTCAGCCCCCGCCGCCAGGTCTCCTGCAGGCGCTTCTTCAGGTCCGAGGCTCTCGGGTGCTCCGCGAGGATGTCGGCTAGAATCGCCAGCCGCCGGTTCCGGGGGATCTCGAATCCTTCCGCCACCGGGCTGGCGTCGAGCAGCCACGCGAGGACATGCTCCAGCGCCGGCATTCCCGGTTCTTCGAGGAATCCGTCGAGCAGGGCGCGCGCGGCGGCATCGGGCGGCAAATTGTCCATGACCGCATCAAGTTAGACCGCCGCCGGTCACTCAGGAAGGTGACCGCGGTCGCCTTCGCTTCAGCCCGAGCACGACCCCCAGCGACCGCCAGCGAACGGTCCGTCCCCTGGTGCTGACGCGCCAGTCGCGGCGTTCCCGGTCGCTGGCGAGGAGGAGCGGAGTCGAGAACGCGGTGGGCAACCGGTGGACGCCACCGTCGTCCAGGATGAGGGTGATCCAGTCGTCATCGACCCTGGCGCAGCGAATCCGCTGGCCCCCTCGGCGGGCCGGACCGGGGATGTCGAGGGTGAGCATCGCCCGCAACCTGCGACGGGGCGGTCAACGGATCGTCAAACGATCGGTGGTCCTTCGCTCCACCGACGGCAGGTTGAACTCCTGCCGCGCGGCCCTCGCGCCATCCCCCTGCCGACCGGTAGATTCAGGCGTGCCTCATTCAGGTACTTTGCCGAACCCCCCCGAACGACCAGCCACCGGCGCGGAGCACGGCACGCGGCTGGCCTCACTGTTCGCCGCCGCGGGGATCGTGGCGCTGCTGACCGGCCTCGCCCTCAGCACGCTGATCAGCCCGTTCCCCTGGAGGCAGGCCGCGCTCGTCTTTGTCGCCGGGCTTGGCAGCCGGAGGTTCGGCGCCTCGCTGCCCGGCAAGTGGTTCGTCAGCCTGACACCGGCGGTGGCGGCGGCCGGAATCGCCGCACTGGGGTGGCCGGCGGGCGGCATCATCGCCGGTGCCTCGATCATGATCGGCGACCTGCTCTTCCGCCGCAGCTCGGTCCGGCGCTCGCTCGAGACCGCCGGCCACCTCGCCGTCGGTGTCGTCCTGGGAGGAGCCGTCTACGACCTCGCCGGCGGGATCCACGGACTGGGCGCGTTCTGGGACCGGAACCTGCTCCGGCTCTGCCTCCTCTTTCTCGCCGTCCCGGTGATTGCGAACGCGAGCGTCTTTGCGCAGATGCGCGCGCAGGGCATCGTCGGCCGCATCAACACCGGGCTGACCCTTCGCTGGGAAACGGTCGCTGCCGGCCTGGGCCTCGCGCTCGGCGCCATCGGCCTCCGGATCACCTACGGCGGCGTCTCCGGCAACATCGTGGTGACGGTGGTGGTCCTCTGGCTCGGCTTCGCGGCCCTGGCTTCGTGGGTACTGCAGCGAGGGGCGACCGCGGAGGGTCTGCTTGCCGCGGGCGAGCTGACGCGGGCGCTGGGTGCGCGCACCAGCTTCGCCGCGGCCTTCGACGACATGCGGAAGCTGACCGGCGCGCTGCTGCCCTGGCACGACATGGGCATGGCCCGGTACGACGCCACGACCAACGAGTTCGTGATCGTCGCCGAGACCTCGGCGACGTTCCGTGCCGGAATCCGGGTGTCCGCCGACACCGGGCTGGCCCGCCTCGCGGTGGAGCGACGTGAACCGGTGACCGACCACGACCTGCCGGCCGGCGAACGCGCCCCCCACGGCGCCGAGATCCTGGTGCCGCTGACCTACGGCGACCGGCTGGTGGGACTGTGGAGCGTGCGGCATGGGGAACACGGAACCTATTCCGACTCCGATGCCAGGCTGCTCGGGCACCTCGCCACACCCCTCGCGCTGGCGATCGCGCTCGACGGGCTGGTCGGGCCGGTGCTCGATGCCTCGAGCCAGACCGCCGCGCAAGTGGGGCGGATTGGCGGGGCGGCGGAGTCGCTTCAGGCCGGCGCCGACCAGGCGGCGGCCAACGCCCACCGGATGGCCGAGACGGTGCGGAGCCTGGCGGGAACCCTCGGTGAGGGCGCGACCCGGGCGGAGGACACCAGGGCCGCCGCGATCGCCAGTGCCACCCACGGGGAGTCCACCCGTGACGGGGGCCAGCGCATGCTCAACTCGGCGCGTGCCATGCGCAGTGAAACCGCGGCCGCGACCGAGCGCCTGCGGGAGGCCGCGGCGGCGGTGGAGGCGGGGACGGAACTGCTCGACCGGCTGCGCGAGGTGTCCGACAAGGTGGAGCGGTTCCGCCTCACCATCCGCGAACTGGCGGACGAGAGCGGGCTGCTCGCGCTCAATGCCGCCATCGAGGCCGCCCGCGCGGGCGACGCCGGGCGTGGATTCAGCGTGGTGGCGCGCGAGGTCGGAGAGCTGGCGACGGGAGGCATTCGCGAAGCGGCCCAGGCGGCGAGGAGTGTTTCGGAGATCCGGAGCACCATCGAAGAGGCCCAGCAGGCGATGGCGCGGGTGCGGAAGGAAGTCCTCGGTGTCGCCGGAAGCGGGACGGCGCTGCTGGAACGGATCGACGCCATCCTGCGCACCGCAGAGGAGGTCGCGGCCCTGGGCGAGACCATCGCGGCCACGGCGCGGGACACCGAGCAGCGCTCAACTGACCTGACTGAACGGCTGAACGCCGCCCGGTCCGAAGCGAATCAGGCGGCGTCCGAGAGCGACCGGGTGGCAGCGGGGAGCGCGGAGCAGGGTCAGGCGGTCGCCCGGCTCACTCGCGCAGCCGGCGAGCTGCAGCAGCTTGCCGACCGGCTTGGCGCCGCCATCACCGCGGTGCGGGAGGGCGGCGGGGAGAGTTAGGTCCTACTGTCCCAGCGGCTGGCACCATGGCGTGCCGCCCGGCGAGCATCACGTTTTCCGGCTTGATGTCGCGGTGGACGAAGCCGGCCTGGTGCGCGTGAGGGAGCGCGTCGAGCACATCGCGGAGGATGCGGGCCGCCGCCGCGGGGGACAGCTTCCCCTCCCGCTCCAGCTTCTCGCGCAGGGTTTCCCCCTGGACTCGCGGCATGACGTAGTGCAGGAAGGGGTGGCTCTCGCCCTCGACCCGCACCTCACCCGAGTCGATGAGGGTGAGGATGTGGGGATGCTGGAGCTGCGCCGCGATGGTCACTTCGCGCAGGAACCGCTCCGCCCCCATCAGGGCGGCCAGCTCCGGCCGCACCACCTTGATCGCGACATCGCGGTCGTGCTTGAGGTCGCGTGCCAGGAAGACCACCGCCATGCCGCCCGCGCCGAGCTCGCGATCGAACCGGTACCGGTCGCCGAGCGCTTCCTTCAATTGTGCGAATGGGTCTGCCACGGGCCGCGCCCGTCCGAGACGGGGAGTGGAGTGACGTTACCGGCGGGGGGGGGGGGGGGCGCCAGTTTGGGAGGGGGTCTGCGAACGGGTAGGGGCGGAGCTGTAGCTCCGCCCCTACCCAGCGCTCCGCCCCTACCCTCCACCGCACCCCTCCATCTAGTACCGGTAGT
>JAOUIC010000269.1 GCA_029884275.1 Gemmatimonadota bacterium
TCCTCGCCGAACTCGCCCAGCAGCATGGCCAGGTGAAGCGCGGCCGCGTGAGTCTGCTTCCGCACGTCGTGGCGCTCGTCCACGGTGTCATCCACCCGGAGACCGAGACTCGTGGCCGTCTCGGCGGTCATCTGCCACATCCCGTGGGCACCCGCCTTGCTCACCGCCATGGGGTCGAAGTCGGATTCGGTCCAGGCGACGTAGGCCATCGCCTCGGGCAGCTCCAGCGCCTTGAACTCCGCCGCGATGACCGGCCAGTACCTCACCTTCCGCCGATAGACCACCAGGGTGGTGGGAAGCGCGGCCTGCATCTCCGCGATGTGGAACCCCACCCGCTCGCGAAAGATCGGGGGGATGGCGTAGGTCTCGGCGCCGAAGTCGCGTAACAGCTCCCGCAGTCGACGCTCCAGCGGATCGGTCGACTGCACCGCCTGCGCCGCAGCCTGGTCGCGGCTGGCGATTTCGGCCAGCACCTTCTGGGCCTCGTTCACCAGGTTGGTGAGCTGCCGCTCCGCCACAGCCAGCCGGGCGGGGTCGGTCTCGCCCTCCATCTTCACCTGCAGCGCGCGGATCTGCTCGTCGAACCGGGTCTTGGCATCCTGCATCTCGGTGATCTGACGCCGCTGCCGCACGATGATCACCCGCTGGGTCCCGATGATCGCGGCGGCGACCAGGACCACCAGGGCGAGCCCCCGCCCCCAGCGACGCCGGGTCTGCTGCTTCATCACGTCGCCCATTTCGTGGAGCGCCACTGCCATGAACTCCATGGTCTGGCGCGACGAGACCCCACCGGCCCGGGCCCGCTCCTCGGAGACACGCTCGGCGGCCCGCTCCACCACCTCGACGGCGCTTTCCTCCTGGGTATGCTCGCGGAACGCCTCCACCATGCGGGCGGCGTCCTCGGCGGGGTCGTAGTCGGGGTTGATGGCCAGCGAGACTTCGAGCTCGGGTGCGCCCTCGCCCCCGATCCGGAGGCGATCGCCGGTCCGCAGGGTGTGGTCCGCGACCGCCTCGCCGTTGACGAACACCTGCCCGCTCCTGTCGAGCTCCAGCAGGTGGTAGGCGTCGTCCTTCCAGGCGATGGCGGCGTGGTAGGCGCGCACTTCCTGGTCATGCCAGGCATCGAAGCGGAGCTCGCAGTCGTCGGCGGTGCCGAGCCGCAGCGTCTGCTTGTCGAACTCGGCTTCGGTGCCGGCCTGGCTGCCGGTGAGGTGCTTGAGTCGGATCATCTGCCGATGACGATACCACCCGGAGGGCGGGGGCTCAACCCGCGCGGCCGCCGTGCGCCAACGACCTGCCTCACACGGCCTGCTCCCAGCGCTTCGACAGCCGGATCGCGGAGGTGATCAGCCCGACCATGCTGTAGGTCTGGACGAAGTTGCCCCATGGCTCCCCCGACTTCGGATCGACATGCTCCGCCAGCAGCCCGTGCCGGTTGCGGCAGGCCAGCAGCTTCTCGAACAGCGCCCGCGCCTCCTCCCGCCGGCCCAGTGAGGCCAGCGCATTGATGTACCAGAAGGTACAGAAGATGAATGCGTTCTCCGGCTTCCCGAAATCGTCCGCCTCGACGTAGCGGAAGATGAAATCGCCCTGCCGGAGCCGGCCCTCGACGGCGGCGACCGTGGCGGCGTAGCGGGGATCCGACGCCTCGATGAACCCCACCTCGGGGAGCAGCAGCAGGCTGGCATCGAGCTCGGCTCCGCCGAAGGTGGACACGAAGCTGTTGAGCTCCGGGTTCCAGGTCTGCTCGACGATCTCGGCATGCATCTGCCGGGCCCGTGCCGTCCAATAGCTCACGCGCTCCAGCAGGCCCAGCCGGTCCGCAATCTTCGCCAGCCGGTCGCACGCCGCCCAGCAGGCCACGGCCGAAAAGGTGTGAACCCTCGCGAAACCGCGGAGCTCCCATGGCCCCGCGTCGGGCTGGTTGAAGCATTTCGCCGCCCGCTCGCCCAGCGGCTCCAGCCGGCGGAAGAGGGGTTCGTCGCCCCGGCGTGTCAGGCGCTGGTCGAAGAAGACATGGGTGGCGGCGAGGATCGCGGCGCCGTAGACGTCGTGCTGCACCTGCTGCCACGCCTGGTTCCCGATCCGCACCGGCCCCATGCCTCGATACCCGGGCAGGCAGGGGACCTGAGTTTCGTCGAGCGCAGTCCGGCCGTCGATTCCGTACACCGGCTGCAGCGGCGCATCGCCATTCCCCGCCACGATGTTCAGGATGTAGGCCAGGTATCCCTCCATGGTGCGGGTCGCACCCAGCCGGTTCAGTACGTTGATCACGAAGGTCGCGTCCCTGAGCCAGCAGTAGCGGTAGTCCCAGTTGCGCCCGCTGCCGGCGGCCTCGGGGATGGAAGTCGTCATCGCGGCAATGATGGCGCCGGTGTCGTCGAAGGCATTGAGCTTGAGGGTAATGGCGGCCCGGATCACCGCGTCCTGCCATTCGAAAGGGATGGCCAGCATCCGCACCCATTCGCGCCAGTGCAATGCGGTCTCGTCCTGGAAACGGCGACCGAGCTCGCCCGGGCTCTCGGTCACCGTCTCGTCGGGGCCGAAGATCAGGGTGATCTCGTCATCCAGGAAGATCGTCGACTCTTCGAGCAGCGCCGTAATTGAGGCGTCGGTGGTCAGGCGGAGCACCAGCCGAGGCATGACATACCGGATGTGGTGGCTGCCCCAGGTCACTGCCGGCCGTGTCGCGCCGTGATCGCAGGCGGGGCGGAGGCGTACCGTGATCCGGGGACTGCCGGAGACCCGGCGCACCCTGCGAATCAGCATCATCGGGCGGAAGAACCTCCCGAAGGCCCCCATGCGCGGGGCAAAGTCGGTGATCTCGACCACGCCGCCGAGGCGATCGTGCAGCCGCGTGACCAGAATGGGGGTGTTGTCGAGGTAGGCCTGCTCGGCGTGAGAGAAGTCGGCCAGGTCGATCGCGGCATAGCCGAAGTCCTCCGCTCCGCCCCGCTCCCTGAGCAGGGAGCAGAACACCGGATCGCCATCGAACCGCGGGAAGCAGCCCCAGACGATCTCGGCCTTCTCGTCCACCAGCGCGGCGATCGAACAGTTGCCGATCAGGGCGAGGTCGAGATTGTTCATCGCGACAGGCTCCCAGGGGGTTGAGCCAGCCAGCGCCGGACCGCCGCCACATCGGGGAGGCGGTGGCTCGCGGCGGTCGGACCCGGGCCCACCTTCACCGAGACGCCGCGGTGCCGCCGGACGGTGCTGAACGCCTCCTCGTCGGTCACATCGTCACCTACGAAGACCGGGAGCCGACCAAGAAAGGGCGCCGTCGCCATCAGGGAGTCCACTGCCTCCCCCTTCGAGGCCCCGGCGGGGGTGACCTCGATGACCCGCCGCCCGGGGATGACCCGCAGGCCATCGCCCGCGCGGTCGACGACCTGGCGCACGACGCGATGGATATGCGACGCCAGCCGCGGCGCCTGCCGGTAGTGGAGTGCCAGCGAGAGCCCCTTCTCCTCGAGTAGTAGGCCGGGATGACGCCGGGCCAGCAGCCAGAGCGACTCTCGAACCGTGCCCCACGTCGCCGAGGGAACGGGCCGAGTCGTGACCTGTCCCGTCGCGCGGCGGATCTCCAGACCGTGCTGCCCCGCGGCGGGCCATTGGCTGATGCCCAGCATCCGGTCCAGGTCGGACAGCGACCGGCCGCTCACCAGCGCCACCGCCCCGTCCAGCACCTCCCGCAGCGACTTCAGGAGCGCCAGCAGGTCGGCCTCGACCCGCACCGCGCGCGGCGCCTCGGCCAGCTCCACCAGGGTGCCGTCCAGATCCAGAAAGAGCGCCCAGTCCAGCGCCGGGGGAGGTGGAAGCGCCTGTCGCCTCATACCGCTCGGACGTAGCTCGAGCCGACC
>JAOUIC010000268.1 GCA_029884275.1 Gemmatimonadota bacterium
CGACTGCCACAGCGACGAGGAGCGCGGGCGGGCGCTCGAAAAGCAGGTCTCGGTGACGGTTCCGGAGCACGCGGCCCGGGCCAGGCCGGTGGGGTTCAAGCACGACGTCCACGAGGACAAGGCCTGCCTCGATTGTCACACCACGCCAGTCTCGCTGGAGCCGGCCGACAGCGTCGCCACCTGCGCCGCGTGCCACGCCGATCACCACGAGGAGGGACGCAGCTGCGCCACCTGCCACCGGACCGAGGCCATCACCGAGCCGCACGAAGACTTCTCGACCGCTCATCTCGGGTGTGACGCCTGCCACACCCAGTCGCGTATCGCCGCCCTGCAGCCGTCACGCTCATTCTGCCTCGCCTGCCACGACCCCGAGCAGGATCACTACAAGGAGAAGGAGTGCAGCGCCTGCCACTTCCTCACCTCCCCCGATGACTTGAAACGCCGCCTGGCCACCGCCCAGCGAGGCGCCCGATGAGACACCTGGTCGTGCTCGCCGCGGCCCTGGTGGCACAGCCGGCCGCGCTCCAGGCGCAGGGCTACCTGCTCAGGCTCGATGCCCGCATGCAGAGCGTCAGCTACCGGGGAGTGAAACTCGACAGCATCCCGGATTCCGCCGTGGATACGGCGTCGAACGGTTCGCTCTACACCCCTGACGGGTACTCGGCGTATTGCCCGGCGAGCCAGACGCAATGCGAGTTCTACCGGGCCGGACCCACCATCCACAGCGCGCCGCTGATGACCAGCGCCGACCTCACCGTCTGGGGCATCGGGCTGCCGGGGCTCAGCCTGCACGCCAACGCGCGTGCCGGCGGCGACCTCGCGTCGGCCGGATCCTGGCCCGGAACCGAACCTGCCGTGCAGTTGCTGGAGGGGTACGCCAAGTACCAGCGACAGGGGTTCACCGGCCGGCTCGGGCGGGTGGTGCACACCGGCCGGCTGGGCTACACCGGTTTCGACGGCGCGGCGCTCCGCTACCGCACCGACCAGGGCACGCTGAGTGGCGAGGGATACATCGGGGTCGGACTGGCCCGCGGCTCGCTGCTCCCGGTCACCTCGCCGGAGATGAACCCGTTCGACGAGTTCCAGCCGGAAGAGCGGCAGCTCGTCACCGGGCTGACGGGAGGGTGGAATTTCCGGTACGGCGAACTCCGGGCCGAATACCAGCGGGAAGTGGATCGCGACACCCGGAACTTCGTGTCGGAACGGGCGGCGGTCGAGGCTCGGGTCACCCCGTTCAATGGGCTCAGGCTCGAAGCGGGGACCGAATACGACATCGCCCGCGGCCTGTGGGGCAGTTCCGAGGCCGACATCCTCTACGATCGGTCGCGGTACGGGGCCTCGGGCGGCGTCAGGCGGTATCGCCCCTATTTCGACCTCTGGAGCCTCTGGGGGGTGTTCAGTCCGGTCGGCTATGACGCCATCCGCGGGCGGGTCTGGGCCCGCCCCATCCCCGCGCTCGAACTCCGCGCCTCGGGCGAGACGTTCAATTACGAGGAGACCCACGCCACCACCGGGCTGACGGACGTCGAGGACAGCGGCTGGCGGTGGGCGGCGGGGCTCGGCTTCCGCTTCGCCCAAGTCTGGAACACCTCGTGGAACTACCACGCCGAGTACGGCGCTGGCGCGGCGTCCTCGGGCTGGGACGGGTCCGTCGGGTGGGCGCCCATGCCCTCTCTCGACCTGACCGCCGACGGCGGGCACCTCGACCGGCCGCTCGAGTACCGCTACAGCGAAAGCGACCTGCTCTGGTTCGGACTGCACGCCAATCTCCGGGCCACCGACCGCTTGCGTCTCGGCCTGGGCGGCACCTGGTACGATGAGACCCGGGATCGCCCCGACGCATCCGGGGTCGAGTGGGACCAGATCAGGGTCGTCGCCAGCGTGTCGTACCTGTTCGGCAGCGGCGCGGACCGACTCCCGCTCCCGCCCGCGGTGCGCCGGAGGGGAAGCCGATGAGCCGCCTGCGCAACCTCCTCATCGTGGTGGGCTGCTTCGCGCTGACCGCGTTCGCCGTCGGCCAGATCGAGCCCGACGACACCTTCGACCACGTCAAGCACGAGAAGCTGTTTCCGACCTGCGAGAGCTGTCACAAGGGCGCAGTGGAAGCCGGGGCGCGGCTCTGGCCCACCGCCGAATCGTGTGCCAACTGTCACGACGGCACGGTCGAGGATACGGTCAGTTGGAAGGAGCCAGCGGCCAAACCGCGCGGCAACCTCAAGTTCGCACACGACGAGCACAGCCAGGAAGTCCGCGATTCGCTCGGCGCCGACTCGACCATCGCCTGCATGAAGTGTCATGCCGAGATGGGAGCCGAGTGGATGCACGTGCGGCGCCCCGTCGTCCGCCAGTGCTTCGACTGCCACAACATCCAGGTGGCGGGTGCCTTCGCCACCGACACGGCTCACGTGAACGGGCCCGAAAGCGCCTGTTCCACCTGCCACCTGACGCTGGTCGAGGCGACCGAGCTGCCAGAGGCGCGCATCGCGGCGTTCCCGATTCCGGCGTCGCACGAAGCGGAGGGATTCTCACCCGGCAAGCACCACGGCGAACTGGCGCAGAAATCGAAGGGCCCGGATGGGCTGACCTACGACGTCGCGCCGAGCTGCCAGACCTGCCATGCCCGGGACTTCTGCCTCGAGTGCCATGTGGATGCCCCTGAACGCACCAGCATCCAGGCCCTGGCGCTCGATCCGCGGTCGCTGGCGATCGACGTCGAGCTGACCGCGCCCGCCTCGCACGAAGCCGCGACATTCCAGAACCGACATGGTCGCGAGAGCAGGAAGAAGGCGGCAAACTGCGTCACCTGCCACACCCAGGAGAGTTGCGTGGCATGCCACCGCTCCGCTCCGGCGGTCGCGACGGTGGTGCACGCGGCCGGTCCGGGCCGGGGGGTCGGGGCGCAGATCGAGCGCGAGAAGCCGGCGACGCACGTGATCGATTTCGCCGACCGTCACAATGGGCCGGCGACCGCCAACCCCTCGTCCTGCAGCGGGTGCCACGCCAGGAGCGAGTGCCTTGACTGCCACCGTCCCAGCCCCGGCGGCGCCGACGGGTACCACGTGGCCGGCTTCCTGGTCCGCCACCCGAGCGCGGCGTACAACCGCCAGTCCGATTGCGGCGACTGCCACAACACCAGGCAGTTCTGTACCAGTTGCCACATCGAGAGCGGCTTCCAGTCCAGCAACGGCATCCTCGCCGGCAGATTCCATGACGCGCAGCAGGGGTTCCGGCTAGGGCACGGGCCGGCTGCCCGGCAGGCGATGGAAAGCTGCGTCACCTGCCACTCAGAGGGGGATTGCCTCGCCTGTCACTCCGCCCAAGGGGGACGCCGGTTCAATCCCCATGGCCCCAGCTTCGACGCCGAGCGGCTCAAGAAGCGAAACCCGCAGACCTGCGCCGCCTGCCACGGAAAGGCGATACCGGATGATGATGATGACGATGATTAGGGCGGTAGGGCGGTAGGCACCCGTGAGCAGGGGGTGGAGTTCCGTGTGGACTCCACCCCCTGCTGCCTTCCGGACGTACCGCCTTACCGTTCTACCGCCTGGCTGTCACGCCTGCTTTCCGTTCTCGTCGTAATGCGCCTCGTAGCGTGAGCCGCACTTGGCGAGCAGGCTGGTCGCGTGGAACACGCCATCCCGGCTGAGGCGACCTTCCACCACCACCTCGATCTCCTGGGCGTCGGTGAAGGTGTCCGGGGCGACTCCCCGGTAGGTGACCGGGTAGGTGTGGGACCCGTCCGTGACGACGAAGTCGATGGTCTGGCTCGCCGTATTGCGCTTCACCGAGCCCGGAACGACCTTCGCCTCCATCTTGATGCCGGTGTCGTAGAAGGAAGGGTCCCTGGAGACCCGCTGGGC
>JAOUIC010000267.1 GCA_029884275.1 Gemmatimonadota bacterium
ACGCTTGATGCCTTGCTCGCCGCCGGCGAGGCGGGGCGCTTCGACCTGGCCTTCCTCGATGCCGACAAGGAGAGCTATGACGTGTACTACGAGCGGAGCCTCGAGCTGCTCCGTCCGGGCGGGCTCGTGATCCTCGACAACATGCTGCAGGACGGCCAGGTCGCGGACCCGGCGGTCGCCACGCCACCGGTCGTCGCCGTGCGCCAGCTGAACGACAAGCTGCTCCGGGACGAACGGGTGGACCTGACACTGCTGCCGGTTGCAGATGGTCTCACCCTGGCGCGAAAGCGGGAGAGGTGAGCGGTGTGGCGCCCCCTGTCGCGAAAAGAACTTGCAGGCTCGGATGCGAGGCGGGAACCTAGCGCGGCGTGAAGCCGTAGGCCGCCAGCTCCTCCCTCGACAGCGAAATCACATCCACCCTGATGGGAATGGGCGTGCGCGGGGCGTCGCTCGAGTCGGTGGGCTCCGACACGATCTTCTCGACCACGTCCATCCCCTTGATGACCTGCCCGTACACCACGTAGCTCCCGTCCAGCCTCGGCAGCCCCCTCCAGTTGGCCACGATGTAGAACTGGCATCCGGCCGAGAGCTTCTCCGGGTTGTCGTCCCGCCCGGCGCCGACCGCGCCGTAGACGTGCCTCAGGCTGTCCACGAACTCCGGCGCCAGGTTGTACGGCGACCCGGCGAACCCCTCGGGAGTGTCGGGGCACCCGCCCTGCGCCACGAAGTTCCGGATCACCCGGTTGAAGGTGAGCGAGTCGAAGTAGTGCTCGCCGGCGAGCCGGATGAAACTGGCCCGGTGGTTCGGCGTCTCGGGATGGGGATAGAACAGGATCTCGCCGAGGCGGGTCTCGATCCGGCCGACCGGGTACTGCTGGGCCCGGACGGCGGACGGCACGATGGCAAGGAGGACGAGCGGCAGGCACGACGTCAACCGGCGCATCGCGGAGTCCCGGGCTGGAGAAGGGTGGAGGGTGTACTGGGGTGGACCGGGAGACAAGGGCTCCGCGACCTAGCCCTCGCCGCGGGCCCGGAATGACGGACTTCGCCGTCCGGGGGGCTCGGCCTTGGGAACTGAGCCCTCCGGCCGTAGATTTCGGCCGTCACCTCTTCAGGGAACCATGCGACCGATGCCGATGCCGATTACCGACACCACCGCGACCGCCGAGACACCGGACTGGCCCGCGCTCCTCGCGCCCTACCGCTTTCCTTCCCAATGGAAGAGCGCCTGGCAGCTGGGCAGCACCGCGACGCTGCTGGTGGTGTTCTGGATCGCGGCGCTGTGGAGCTTGGAGATCGGCTACTGGCTCACCCTGATCATGGCGGTCCCCGCCGCGATGATGGTGATCCGGATGTTCATGCTGCAGCACGACTGCGGTCACGGCTCGTTCTTCCGCTCCCAGAAACTCAACGACCTGGTCGGCTCGGTCATCGGCGTCGTCACCCTGGTGCCCTACGCCTACTGGCGGAAGACCCACGCCATCCACCACGCCACCTCGGGCAACCTCGACGGCCGTGACTTCGGCGACATCGACACCCTCACGGTGAAGGAGTACCTGAGCCTGCCGTGGCACCGGCGCGTGATGTACCGGTTCTACCGCAACCCGCTGGTGCTCCTGCTCATCGGCCCGGCGTGGCAGTTCATCCTCAAGCACCGGCTCCCGCTCGACATTCCGCGGAGCTGGAAGCGCGAATGGACCAGCGTCCACCTGACCAATCTGGGGCTCGCCGCGGCGGTGGCGCTCATGTGGTGGACGGTCGGGCTCGACCGCTTCCTGCTGGTGCAGCTCCCGGTCACGCTCTTTGCCGGCGCCATGGGCGTCTACCTGTTCTACGTGCAGCACCAGTACGAGGACACATACTGGCGCTACAAGGAGGCGTGGAACTACTTCGCCGCCGGCCTCGAGGGGTCGAGTCACCTGGTGATGCCGAAGCTGCTGCAGTGGGCCACCGCCAACATCGGGCTGCACCACATCCATCACGTCTCGGCCCGGATCCCGAACTACAACCTGCAGCGCGCCTTCGACGACATCCCGGCGCTCTCTCGCGTCACCCGACTGACGCTGCCCCAGAGCGTGAAGACCCTGTGGCTCACGCTGTGGGACGAGGACGAGCGCCGGCTGGTGCGGTTCGGCGAACTCCGCGCCATCCGCGACCGCGTCTGCCGCGACATCCAGACCGGCGCCCAGATCCTCGCCACCAAGCCCGAGTCGGTGCCGCGCACCTGGCGGTAGCTCCACGACGCCCGTGCCTCGGCGCGGGCTCTTGTTTCTCGGGGATCCCCTCGCCCTCGCCACGACGGCAATCACCGCCTCACCGACAGGAGGTCGTCATGCCAGTCCGCCTGGCAGCGCCAGCGGCCCTGTGCCTGCTCGCTTTCCTCGGAACGGCTCCCTCGGCGCTCGTCGCGCAGGACCACGAATCGGCGGGCTACACCGCCGCCCAGGCCGATCGCGGCCGGCGGATCTTCGGCGCCTTCTGCGCCACCTGTCATGGCAGCGAGCTCGAGGGAGCAGTCGGGCCGGCGCTCGCCGGCGCGAACTTCGTGGCCCGCTGGTCGCTCCCCGACCACAGCGTCTCGGAACTCTTCCGCGTGATGCGCACCACCATGCCGCGCCCCGCGGCCGGCTCGCTGGCGGAAGAGTCGTACGTGCAGCTCCTCGCCTACCTGCTCGAGCGGAATGGCATCGAGGCGGGCAGCCGGGAACTCTCCGCCGCCCCGGCCGCGCTCGCCGCGATCCGGCTGCCACGCGCCCCCGCGGGGCTGCCCGAGGCACCCGAGTACCTCGCCGGTGAGGGCGGAACCACCCCGACGGGAAACGGTCCCACCCAGGCGGACCTCGACGCCGCCGAGCGGAGCACCGACTGGCTGTATCACACCCACGACTACGCGGGCACCCGCCACTCACCCCTCAAGGGGATCACGCCGGCCAACGCCCCGCGCCTCAAGGTCGCCTGCGCCTACCAGGTCGGCTCCATCGAGACCTTCGTCACCGGCCCGCTGGTCTGGCAGGGGACGATGTATCTCACCACCGCCCGGCTCACCATCGCGCTCGACGCCGCCAGCTGCCGCGAGAAGTGGCGCCACAACTGGGAGCCGCTCGACGAATTCACCTGGCTGAACAACCGGGGCGTGGCGATCCGCGACGGCTACGTGGTGCGCGGCACCGCCGACGGCTACCTCCTCGCCCTCGACGCGGCCACCGGCAAGCTGCTCTGGGCCCGGCAGGTCGCGCGGCCGGCGCTCGGCGAGGTCTTCACCATGCCGCCTCTCATCGTGGACGACGTCGTGGTGATCGGCCCGGCGGGGAGCGAGAAGAACGTGCAGGGATGGGTCGGCGCCTTCCGGCTCGCCGACGGGACGCCGGTCTGGCGCTTCAACACCATTCCGAAGCCTGGCGAGCCCGGTGCCGAGACCTGGCCGGCGTCACCCGAGATTCCGATGGGCGGCGGTGGCATCTGGACCGCCCCCACCCTCGACCGGACGAAGGGCGAGCTGTACGTCGCCGCGACCAACCCCGCGCCGGACCTTCCGGCGGAGCGCCGGCCCGGCGCCAACCTCTACACCAACTCGCTCATCGCGCTGGACGTCAACACCGGCAAGCTCCGCTGGTACGACCAGCTGGTGCCGGCCGACTTCCACGACTGGGACTTCACCCAGGCGACCCCGCTGATCACGGTGAAGCGGGGCGGCACGTCGCGGCCGGCCATCGTGACGGCCGGCAAGGACGGGATGCTCCGTACCATCGACCGCGAGACACACGAGCGGTGGTACGAGACGCCGCTCACCACCAGGCTCGACGTGGACAAGCCGCTCACCCGCGAGGGGGTGCGCGTCTGCCCCGGCGAGCCTGGTGGTG
>JAOUIC010000270.1 GCA_029884275.1 Gemmatimonadota bacterium
TGCGGCGATCGTCAATGCGGGCTTTGAGGCCCCCCTGAAGCGCATCACGGTCAATCTCGCCCCGGCGGACATCAAGAAAGACGGTTCAGGATTCGACCTCCCGATCGCGATCGCCATACTGGCGGCGAGCGGCCAGGTGCCCGGCGCCGATCTGGACTCCACCATGCTGGTAGGCGAATTGGGCCTCGATGGAGACCTGCGGCCGGTTCGGGGGGCGCTCTGTCTTGCTCTCGCCGCCCGGGAGGCTGGATTCGCGAGTCTACTCCTCCCCAGGGAGAATGCCGATGAGGCTGCCATGGTGGAGGGGCTCAGCGTTGTCGGGGCACGGACGCTCGGTGCGGTGGTCCGGCATCTTTCGGGGGAGGAGACGCTGGAGCAGATCCGCGGCGATCCGGCCGCGATGCTGCGCAATCGGCCGTCTTATGGAGTGGACTTCGCCGACGTTCGTGGCCAGCCCATGGCCCGGCGGGCCATGGAAGTGGCGGCGGCTGGAGGGCACAACATCCTGCTCATCGGGCCCCCAGGCGCCGGCAAGACGATGCTGGCCCGCCGGCTGCCGGGGATTCTCCCGGAACTGAGTCTCGACGAGGCGCTCGAGACCACACGGATTCACAGTGTGGCCGGCCTGCTGCCCCCGGCCGGTGCCCTGGTCACGGCTCGACCGTTCCGCGCGCCTCATCACACCGTGAGCGATGCGGGGCTCATCGGCGGCGGCTCGACGCCGCGCCCGGGCGAGGTCAGCCTGGCACACGGCGGGGTGCTGTTCCTGGACGAGCTTCCCGAATTCCGTCGGCACGTCCTCGAGGTGTTGCGGCAACCGCTGGAGGATGCCACTGTCACCCTGAGCCGCGCGGCCATGAGCCTTACCTTTCCTGCCCGCTTCATGCTCGTGGCCGCGATGAATCCCTGCCCCTGCGGTTATGCCGGTGACCAGAGCCGGTCCTGCCGCTGCGACACCTTTCAGCTGCAGCGCTATCTCTCACGCGTCTCCGGCCCGCTGCTGGACCGCATCGACATCCAGCTTCGGGTGCCGTCGGCGCCACCGGCTCAGCTGCTGGCCACCGAAGGGGAAGAGCCAAGCGCCGCGATCCGGCAGCGGGTCGCCGAGGCCCGCCAGCGCCAGCGGGAGCGCTTCGCGAACCTCGCCGGGGTCCACTGCAATGCGCAGATGGGGACGCGGGAGGTGCGGCGCTTCTGCGGCCTGGGAAGCGACGGGGAGGCCCTCATCCGCTCGGCGCTGGCCCGCCTCAACCTCTCGGCGAGGGCCTACAGCCGGATTCTCAAGGTGGCGCGAACGATTGCCGACCTCGCCGGAACCATGGAGCTGGCGACAGCGCACCTTGCCGAAGCGATTCAGTACCGGACGCTCGATCGCCCGGAGGTGCCCGGCCAGGCGGTGGCGCCAGGGTGAGAACGCAACCGGCCGGTCAGCGGCTGGCGCGGGTGAGCCGGTCCTGTACGGCCGCCCAGTCGGGGGAGTCCGGCGGCGTCTCCACCAGCACCAACCGGCAGCCACGGTCATCGAGTTCGTGAAGCGCCCGGTACAGCCCGCGGGCGTACGCGCCAGGCTCTGCCGGGAGCGCCACGAGCGTATCGCAGCCGTGCGGGAGAATGTGGTGCACTACCGCGCCAACCAATCCTCCTTCCTCGTGGACCGCGTCCACTCGCGCACGCAGTTCGGCGCTCGGGGTGCCGGCAGTGAGGACCAGTGCGGCGGCAGGTGCGTAATGGCGTTCCAGCAGACCCGGGGAGGGACGACCGGCATCAGGGGCTTCGGGCTCAGCAGGGCCCTGGAGCGGGCCCAGGACCCGCTCCAGGTCGCCCCTGGCGATCAGACCGGGGCGGAGCAGCCGGGGCGCCGGGCCGGACAGGTCGACGACGGTGGATTCGATGCCGACGTCGGTCGGTCCGCCGTCGATGATGAGCGGGACGCGGCCGGCGAGCGACTTTTCCACGTGTCGGGCCTGGGTCGGCGATGTCCTGCCGGAGAGATTGGCGCTCGGTGCAGCCAGCGGAATTCTTGCGGCCTTGAGAATCGCCTGCGCGACCGGATGCGCCGGCACGCGCAGGGCGACCGTGGGCTGGCCGGCCGTGACGATGTCGGGGATGGCGGCCGACTTCCGGACGACCAGCGTCAATGGTCCCGGCCACCACTTGTCGGCCAGCACGTCGGCAATCGCCGGCCAGGGTGCGGCGAGTCGGCGCGCCGCCGCGACGTCCGCCACGTGCACGATGATGGGATTATGGGCCGGCCGCCCTTTCGCCTCGTAGATCCGCCGGACCGCCTCCGGGCTGGTGGCGTCGGCCCCGAGGCCGTACACCGTCTCAGTGGGGAAGGCGACGATCTGGCCTTCCCGCAGGAGCTCGGCGGCTCGCGCGATGATCGCCGGGTCCGGGCTGGAGGCGTCCACTCTCAGCGTAGCCATCGGCTCAGTCTTCTTCCGGTGCGAGACGGCGGGTTCGCTTCAGCAGTCCGCGACGGCGCTTCTGCTCGAGGCGCCGGGCGCGGGACCCGGCTGTCGGTTTGGTGGCTTTCCGGGCCTTCGGCAGTTCCAGCGCCCTCGCCATCAGTGACTGGAACCGCTCGATGGCCAGTTCCCGGTTGCGGTGCTGGCTCCGTGTGGCGGACGCGACGACGCGAAGCCAGCCATCCTCCGACAGGCGGTGGGCCAGTTTCGCCCTGATTCGGTGACGCTGTTCCTCGGAGAGGCTGCTGCTCCGCCCCGGATTCCACCACAGCTCCACCCGGGTTGACGAGGTGTTGACGTGCTGGCCGCCGGGGCCCCCGCTTCGGGTCGCCCGGAACTCGAGCTCGGTCCAGGGCAGGCTCAATGCCGGCGTGATCGGGAGTCGAGCTTCGCGGGGCATGACCAATTCTCGCGCCCCGGGGGCCACGGTGGAAGGCCGGTTCGCCGCCTGCCATCCACCGTCGCCGGACCCAGTGCCAACCTGTTACGTTACCGCCATGGGTGCCATTGCCCGCCTCGAGATCCATTTGCAGACCATGAGCCCCGTCCTGCTCGGTTATTCCGGCGGCGTGGATTCCGCCGTCCTCGCGGTTTGCGGGGCCCGCGCACTTGGACCCGACGGGTTCCTCGCGGTGATCGGCCGGAGTCCGTCCTACCCCGAGGTGCAGTACCAGCAGGCGTTGAGCCTGGCGCGCACCAACGGCGTGCCGGTTCTGGAGGTCGCCACCGGCGAGATGGACGATCCGCACTACCGCTCCAACCAGGCCGATCGCTGTTTCCACTGCAAGAAAGAGCTCTGGACCGGCCTTCAGGAAGTCGCCACCGCCCGCGGGTTCCAGACGATCATCGATGGAACCAATGCAGACGACCTCGGCGAGCACCGCCCGGGCCTTGCGGCGGGGCGGCTGGCCGGCATCCGGTCCCCGCTGGCAGAGCTGGGGATGACGAAGGCGCAGGTTCGCGACATGGCGCGGGAACTCCGTCTTCCCATCTGGGACGCGCCGGCGGCGCCCTGTCTTGCCAGCCGGGTCACCTACGGCATGCCGGTCACGGTCGAGCGTCTCCGGCAGATCGAGCTGGCCGAGGAGGCGGTCCGGTCCCTCGGGCTCGGTGGCAACCTCCGGGTTCGGCATCGTGGCGCCGAAGCAACGGTCGAGGTGGATTCGGCCTGGGTCGAGTGGCTCCAGGCGCGGTGGACCGTCGTGGAGGCGCTCGTGCTGGCTCAGGGCTTCGAGCGAGTGACCCTCGATCCTCTCGGGTACCGGCGTGGGGCCCTGGTGAGCGAACTGCCTGTCGTGCCGGGCTGATGCGGCTGTTCGCGGCCCTGCCGGTCGGCGGCGAAGCCGGGGCTGAACTGACGCGCTGGCTGGCGCGGTTCCAGGGCGGGGGA
>JAOUIC010000271.1 GCA_029884275.1 Gemmatimonadota bacterium
CGTCATGGTGCAGCGGTCGCACCCTTTCACCGCCGTCATCGGCACGGCGCCAACGCGGAATCGGCCCAGGTTGTCCTCCGCGAACGGCTCGGCTCCGGCGAGCGTCAGGTTCGGCCGGAAGTGCTGCATCGTGACAGGTGCCGGGAGGCGCCGGTTGAGCTCGTCCAGCGATGCCGCGGCGATGACCAGCAGCGGAAACCCGTCGGTGAACGCCGCCCTGGTCGCCTCCGGGGCGTACCGCGGGTTCACTTCCTGCCCTTCGCCGGGCGGGCAGAACACCAGGCGGACTGCTGTGCCGAGCAGCGCGGAGAACCAGCCGTCCCCCTCCGTGCTGCCGGCGAGACCCGTTCCGCGCCAGTCCCAGAGCGCGAGGGGGGCGCGCGCGCCATCGCTCGGCGTGAGGGGCACCTCAAGCGGCGAATGACCCGGCGCCGTGACCCGGATGTTGGTGCCCTCGATGAAGGTCCGGGTCAGCGAGAGCCGAGGCCACTCCCGCTGGGTCACTGCCTTGCCGTCCTCGTCCACCAGCATCCAGCGGCGGTCGTGCTCGAGGCCCAGCGCGTCCAGGCGCCAGGAGGACACTTCCACCCCGCCGCACGACTTGATCGGATACAGGTGAATGGCAGCGAGCGAGAGAGCCATCAGGCCTTCTTTCCCTTGAGGAGGGCATGTTCCGCCCAGAGTGTATCGAGGACCACCTGCTCCACCGGCCGGAACCGGGCTCCCAGCTCACGCTCGGCCTTGGCGCCGGAGTAGGCCCAATGTTCGTAAGCGGCGGCGAGGAACTCGCGATTGAGCGCAGCCGGCAGACCGAGGAGTCGCTGGATCGGCTCCGCCAGGGCACAGGTGAGCCAGGCGAGCGGCCGTGGGAGGTCGCCGAGGTAGGGAAGCCCGCCCGGCGCGCGGCGCCAGAGGGCGATCATCTCCCCGTGGCTCATCACCCCGCCGCTCAGGATGTAGCGCTCGCCGATTGTTCCCTTCTCCGCCGCGAGCGCAATGGCCTCCGCGCAGTCTTCCAGATGGACCTCGGCGCGCGTGCCGTTCGAGGCGAACAGCAGCGGCGGGAGGAACCCCCGCAGGTACATCCGCATCAGGTGGCCGAGCCCGGCGTGGTCGCCGGGGCCGTTCACCCCGGCGGGGCAGACGATGATGACGGGGGCGCCATGCCGCTGGTACTCCCGCGCGATCTCGTCCGCCCGCGCCTTGGATGCCTCGTACGGACCCGCCGGCGGCACGGTCCGCTCATAGCTTTCGTCTGCCACCAGGCCAGGCGGAGTCGGGCCGGTGGCGACGATCGAGGAGACATGAACGATGCGCCCGACTCCAAGATCCGACGCGAGGCCCAGCACCTTCGAAGTTCCCTCGACGTTGGCCTCCCACATCTTCCGCCGGCCTTCCGCGCTGAGCCCGAACTCGTAGACACCGGCGTTGTGGATGACGATGTCAGATCCTTCCATCGGCCCGCCCATGGAGCCGGGGTCCGTCACGCTGCCCGGGGCGAGGGTCGCCCCCATTGCCGCCACTTCCCGGGCTTCGGCCGCGTCGGGACGGCGGACCAGCGCAGTCACCGACCAGCCGCGCGCCAGCAACTGCCGCGTCAGCGGCCGACCGATGAACCCCGTCCCACCGGTCAGGAAGACTTTCACCAGAGCCTCACTTGCCCACACAGAAGGTCGCGAACACCCGATCGAGCACTTCCTCGATATCCACCGCCCCGACCAGATCGTCAAGGGCATGGACCGCTTCCTGCACATGGTGGGCGGCGAGTACGGCGTCACCGCCAGCCGCCAGCGGCCGGGCGGCGCCCTCCAGTGACCGGCGCGCCCCCTCCAGCGCCACGCGATGGCGCTCCCGGGTCAACATCGGTTCGAGGTCCGCGAGGCTGGAGCCTTGCCGGAAGAGCTGGTCCGCCACTGCCCGCCGCAGGGCCTCCAGCCCATCCCCGGTGACAACGGAGACGGCAATCCCCTCGCCCGCGACGGCTCCAAGATCCGACTTGGTGCGGACAAGGATGACAGGGGGATGGGAGGGCAGCGGGTCGGGCGCTGCGCCAATCGGCGGAGCTTCCATTCTGCCCCCCTGCCCCCCTGCCCCCCCATCCCCACACTCCAGCACCAGGTCCGCCTCCTCCAGGTACCTCCGGCTCATCTGCTGCCCCAGCGCCTCGATCCGGTCAATCGTTTCCCCCAGGCCCGCGGTATCCACCAGGCGCACCGGCCACCCCAGGAACTCGGCGTGCGCCTCGATCGCGTCGCGCGTGGTGCCGGGGACCTCGGTGACGATGGCGCGCTCGCTGCCGAGGAGTGCGTTGAAGAGCGACGACTTGCCGACGTTGGGAGGGCCGCTCAGTACCACCAGTGCGCCGCACCGGACGCGCTCCGCCAGCGGTGCCGTCACGAGCAGCCGCTCCACCTGCCCCGCCACTCCGGCTCTGAGTGTCTCGAGCCGCGACCGCGGCACGGGACCGTCGTCTTCCTCCGGGAAATCCACGTCGTAGGCCAGCAGCGCGAGCAGTTCCACCAGCGACGCGCGCAGCGCCACGATGCGCCTGGACAGCCCGCCTTCGAGCTGGTGCAGTGCCACCCGCGCCTGGACCGGCACTTCCGCATCCACCAGGTCGCCCACCGCCTCGGCCTGCAGCAGGTCGAGCTTGCCATTGAGGACAGCCCGGCGAGTGAACTCGCCGGCATGCGCCGGCCGGGCGCCCGCAGCCTCGAGCGCCGCGAGGAGCCTCGGTGGCACCGCCAGCCCTCCATGACAGGAGAACTCCACCACGTCCTCGCCGGTGTAGCTCGCCGGACCGGGAAAGACCACGTAGAGTCCGCGGTCGATCAGCTCACCCTCGACGGTGCGGAAGGAGGCGAGGCGGCTCTCGCGGGGCGGGGTGGGTTGAAACGAGGGGACGACCCTGGCGGCGACCTCGAAGGCGCCGCCTCCGGAAAGCCGCACCACGGCCAGTGCCGAGCGGCCCGGGGGCGTGGCCAGCGCCACAATGGGGTCGGAGAGCATACCGGACAATCTAAGGGCCACCTGGCGGCGGCCCCATCGACTGACGCTATTTCTTCGACTTCTTCACCGGGGCGGGCGGCTCCGGCGGCCGGGCCTTCAGCCGCTCCTTGGCCAGGTACCACTGCTGCGGAATGCTCACCACGTTCTGCACGAAGTAGTACAGGTTGAGTCCCGACGCGAAGTTCACGAACAGCACCGTCATCATCACCGGCATGATGTACAGCATCATCTTGGTCTGCGGGGTGGGAGGCATGCCCATCATGCCGACCTTGCTCACCCCGAACATCGACACCCCCATCAGGACCGGGATGATGTAGAGCGGATCCTTGAGCGACAGGTCCGGCAGCCACAGGAACGGCTGGCCCCGGAGCTCGATGGTATTGGCCAGGACGAAGAAGAGCGCCAGCAGGATGGGCCAGGGAAGCAGGACCGGCCAGCAGCCGCTCATCGGGTTGACCCCTTCGCGGCGATACAGCTGCATCACTTCCTGCTGCATCCGCTGCGGATCGTTCTTGTACTGGTCCTGCAGCCGCTGCATCTCGGGCTGCAGCGCCTGCATCCTGATGCTGGCCCGCATCCCCTTCTGGTTGAGCGGCCACAGCAGGATCCGGATCATGATCCCGAAGGCCACCAGCACCATGCCGTACGCCATGTGCAGGTGCTCGTGCATCCAGACCAGCAGCCACCGCGCGGCGACTGCGATCGGCCGGATCATGGTGCGGAAGCCGGGCCAGCCGTACGGGTTGATGTCGTAGAAATCGTGTCCGATGGCTCTCAGGCGGGGGTACTCCATCGGTCCGACGTACAACCGGTAGCCGAAGAGCCCGCCGCCATCC
>JAOUIC010000272.1 GCA_029884275.1 Gemmatimonadota bacterium
CCGAGCCGCCCGGCCCCCGCGGGCCGCGGGCCGTCGCTCCACTGGGAGCAACGGGCCTGGGCCTCCAAGACAGTCCTGATCGGTGTTGACGAAGTCGGCCGCGGTCCCCTGGCTGGTCCAGTGGTGGCCGCGGCCGCCGTTTTTCCCGCGGGGGTCACCCCGCTCGCTGGCGTGCGGGACAGCAAGACGCTGTCGCCGAGGCAACGGGCGGTGCTCGTTCCCCAGCTGTTCGGGCAGGCCGTCGGCCTGGCCGTCGCTGCTGCCTCGGTCCGCGAAATCGACCGGTTCAACATCCGCGTGGCGACGGCGATCGCCATGCGCCGTGCGATCGACCGGGTGCTGCGCCGGATCGGTCCGGGCGCGTCGCCGCACCGGGTCCTGCTGGACGGCCTGCCGTTGCCCGAGTGCGGCCACGTCCACGACGCCCTGGTTGACGGGGACGCCCTGTGCTACTCCATCGCCGCCGCCGGCATCGTGGCGAAGGAGGTCCGCGATCACCTGATGCGCCGCCTGGCCCGGCACTATCCCGGCTATGACTGGGAGTCCAATGCCGGCTATGCCACCGACTCCCACCGCCGGGCCATCTTCGCCCGCGGGCCGACGCCCCACCACCGACGTTCGTTTTCCCCCGTCGCACAGATGGATCTCCACCTGGCATGAACCGGCTTCTCGCTCTTCTGCCGGCTCTCGTCTGCGTGGCGGCGCCGCTGGCCGGGCAGGAGAACACCGAGCGGATCGTCAATGAGCGCGACAGCCGGTCACACGACTTCGATCTGCTCCATCAGCGCATCGAGTTGAGCGAGTTCGACTGGGACAGCCTCAGCTTCCGCGGGCGGGTGACGACGAGGCTCCGGGCCCTGCGGCCCGGCTTCGATTCGGTCATCCTCGACGCCGGCGAACTCCTCGCCATCCGGGCCGTTTCGACCCCGGGCACGCAGACGCCGCTGCGGTGGATCCGGGTGCGCGATACCCTCGTCGTGTTCCTCGGCCGAAGCAGGGCGTACGGCGACACCGTCGGGCTGACCGTGGAGTATGAGGCGCGGATCCGGAACGGGCGCGGGCTCACCTTCATCGAGGCCGACACCCTCACGCCCCGGCGTCCCCGGCAGATCTGGAGCCAGGGGGAGGCGATGGACAACCACCTCTGGTTCCCGACCTACGACTTCCCGAACGACAAGGCCACCTGGGAGATGGTGGTCACCGTCCCAGCCGGATTCACCGCCGTCTCGAACGGGATCCTCGCGTTGGACCAGAGGGGCCGCGACGGCCGCCGTACCATGCGCTGGCACCAGGCCCGGCCCGCCTCGACGTACCTGGTGTCCCTGGTGGTCGCGCCGCTGGCGCGACTGGAGGATCGATGGCGGGGCCGGCCGGTCGAGTACTACGTCTACCGGGAGGACAGTGCCCGGGCGCGGGCGCTGTTCGGCGTCACTCCCGACATGATGGAGGTCTTTTCCCGGCTCACGGGCCTGGATTATCCCTGGCCGCGGTACGCCCAGACCACGGTGGCCGACTTCTTCGGCGGTATGGAAAACGTCGGCGCCACCACGCTGGTGGACTGGATTCCCACCCGGGCGGCGTACGCCGACCGGCCGTGGTTTCGCCACATCCTCATTCCCCACGAACTCGCCCACCAGTGGTTCGGCAACTTCGTGACCACCGCGAACTGGGCCAACATGTGGCTCAACGAAGGGTTCGCCGAGTTTCTGCCGGGGCAGTACTGGGGCGAGCGGCTCGGATCCCACGCGATGGAGGAGTATTACCTCGACGAGTACGAGCAGTTCATGCGGATCGATGCCCGGAGGCGGATGCCGCTCGCCTCCCAGGGATCGAACAACATCTACCCCAAGGGGGCGCTCGTCCTCCGCATGCTGCAACTACACCTCGGCGAGGAACGCTTCTGGGCTGGCGTCAAACGGTACCTGACCGACCACGCCTTCGACGTCGCCACCAGCGACGACCTGCGGCAGGCGTTCCGGGAGGCGGCGGGTGAAAACCTCGACTGGTTCTGGGAACAGTGGGTCTACCGGGCCGGGTATCCCAGCCTGGCCGTGTCGGCCGAATGGGACTCGACGTCCGCCACCCTGGTGCTCCAGGTGGAACAGACGCAGCGCGACACGCTGCCCGTCGACCGGAGCGGGGTGAGGTTCACCGTCCCGGAAGCGTTCCGCTTCCCCCTCTCGATCCGTGTAGGCACCTCGGGCCGGGACGTGACGCTGAGGGTGTGGCTCGATCAGCGACGGCAGGAGGTACGCGTTCCCGGGGTCCGGGAGAGGCCGACCATGGTCATCCTCGACGAGCGCACGGAGGTGCTGAAGGAACTGGCCTTCGAGCAGCCCACGGCATGGCTGGCGACCCAGCTCGAACGGGATCCCAATTTGTGGAACCGGGACTGGGTGATCGGCCAGCTTGCCGCCCGCCGGGAGAGCGCCGAAGCCCGAGCGGCTCTCGCGGCCGTGGCTCGTGGCGCGGACTACTTCCACACACGCGCTCGCGCCGCGCTGGCACTGGCGGGATTCCCCGGGGAGGAAGCGGGCCGTGCCCTCCTCTCGGCGCTGGGCGACACCTCATCCCAGGTCCGGGCGGCGGCGGCGCAGGCGCTGGGGCGGCGCGACGAGACCGCGGCGATCGGGGCGCTGCGTGCGCGATGGGCCGAGGACTCGAGTGAGACCGTGCGCGCCCAGGCCCTGGTCGCACTCGCGCGGCTCGCGCCGGGCGAGGGGAGAGCGCTCATCGTCGAGGGACTGGCGTCCTCGAGCTACCTCGATGTCATCGCCGAGGCGGCGGTCCAGGCTACCCTCGAACGTGCGGACACCACTCTGCTTGGCGAACTCGATGTCGCCGCCGGGCGGGTGCGGCTGGCGATGCTGGCGCTGGGGGTGTTCGGGGGTCGAGGGCACGAGCGGGCGCTGGACCTGCTGGACCAACACCTGCTGTCTTCGAGGGCGACGCTGCGCCGACGCGCGGTCGAGAGCTACGAGACCGTCGTGCCGGACAGCGTGACCCGGGTCCGGCTCACCGCCATCATGCCGGCGATTCGGGACGCACCCACGCGCCGGCAGATTGAGGAACTGCTCCTGCGGTCAGGGCAGTAGCCAGCCGGCTGCTTCCTTCACCGCCTCGGCGGCGAGCGCGGGGTCGGCGAGGTGGGGCAGCGTGACGATCGGGACATGCTCGACCAGCCGGACCAGGGCCGCCGCGTTGCCGCTGGTGCTGGCGTCCGGCACTCCGGGCTGGTTCAGCACAACACCGACCACCGGGATCTTCTCCAGGGCCAGCACCCGCAGCGCGAGCAGGGTGTGGTTGATGGTTCCGCGGCGGTCCGCCGCCACGAGCAGCACCCGCGCGTCGAGGCTGTGCGCCAGATCGAGGTGATTGTCCGCCCAGGTGAGGGGCGAGAGCAGGCCGCCGGCGCCCTCGACCAGCAGCATGGTCTCGGGCGTGGCGAGGCTGCGCATGCGGGAGACGAGGTTGTCATAGTCAAGCTCGGCTCCGCTCCAGGACGCGGCCACGGCGGGCGCGGCCGATCCGGCCAGACGCACCAGTGCGTGGCGTGGTGCGACCTGCCCGGTCGCCTCGGCCAGGCGGACACCGTCTTCCGCCGACGTCGAGGCCTCGTCACACCCCGTCTCGATCGGTTTCACCGCCACGACCGGTTGCCCGGCCTCCAGCAGCGCCCGGGCCAGCGCGCAGGTCACCCAGGTCTTGCCGACCAGCGTATCGGTGCCGACGATGAGGGTGATCGGCAGCGGCTCGGGCCGCGGGGCTTCTTCGGGACGGCTTTCGCGCGCCTGCTTCGAGGGGCGGGCCGCC
>JAOUIC010000273.1 GCA_029884275.1 Gemmatimonadota bacterium
AACCGTGATACCGTCCGGCTCCTGCCAGGTGGCGCCCACCGGGCAGACCTTCACACAGGGCGGATCGGCGCACTGAAAGCACTGAGTTCCCAGGTAGAAGTGCCCCTCCGCCGGCACCTCGTGCTGGAAGGTCGCGTCGCCGTGGTCGAGGTCGATCACGCCGTCCTTCATCTCGAAGATCCGGATGTACTGCGTGTCCGCGTTCCGGTCGAGGTTGTTCTCGTTGATGCAGGCCTCCACGCACCGTCGGTAGCCCTTGCACTTGGTGATGTTGAAGGCGTAGCCGAACTCCACCCCAGGCTGGGCGCCGGTGGACTGGATCGTGATGTCCAGGCCGCTCTTCAACTGCGACAGGCGCTCGAGACGTGCGATCGTCTCCGCCCGCTCGGCCTCCGTCATAAAGCGGTAGTTGCCCTTGATGTACTCCTGCCAGGCAAGCAGCTTGACCTCGCGCTCCTCATCGGTCTCGGCGCTGAGCGGGGCGCACGCGCTCGCTGCCTGCATGCCGGCGGCCAGGCCGCCGGCGAGGATGCCCAGTGCGCCGCGTCGATCGACCCGCTTCTGCAGCAGGCTGGCGCCTTCGGGGCCCCCGGGTATGGCGCCGCCGGCGTCGGCGGTCATCGACTCTGACTCCGGGGGCGCTCCAGCTGCGGCGCCCGGAAGGGGATGCGCACCGGGACCGAGGGCGCGTGCGGGTCATGACAGTCGGCGCAGGCCATCACGACTCGCCGCCCCTGCCAGCCATCGAGCCGCTTGCCGTGCGCTCCGCCAGCCCACGCCTTGGCTTCGGGAAAGTGGCATTGCGCGCACAGCCGGTAGCTCTCGTCGAGGGTCGCCCACTCCCCGCTCTTGAGTGTCAGCAACGCCACATCGTCGGCCGAGTGGCAGGTCGAGCACACCGCCCCGGTCTGGTCGGGGTGCACCGGCTGAATGTTGTTGTGCGCGTCGCCGATCCGCTTGTTCTCCATGACCACCTTGCGGCCGAGGTGGCATGAGGTGCAGGGATACTGACTGATGGAGGCCGTGCGGCTGCGGAGCGAGACCGGCAGGGTGATGGTGCCGAACTGTCGTGAGTGGCCGGCCTCCGGAGCCGCGCTTCGAAGCGCAACCTCGAACGGCCGGTCGCCCGGGCCCTTCCAGCGCTCGGCCGGGACCGCCCGCACGGTCGCGAGTACGCCGGGCTGCAGCGTGGCATTGCGGGCCAGGGTGGCGGAGTCGACCGGTGCCGCGACGGCGCTGTGGGGCGGCTCGTCGCCCCGGGTCTCGCCCGCGTGCTGGCATCCGGAAGCGAACCACGCCGCCGCGGCGCAGAGCGCCGCAAGGTTCACCCGTGTCGAAGTCACGTTGCGCCTCCTGTACCGGTGGCACTGTCGTTCACCGGGCGTGTGAAGCTCCCGGCCGCGGGATCGGGCGCCATGTGGCACTGGCGGCAGTTCGCCCACTCCGGATGCGTGGTCCGGACCTCCGCGACCGAGCCCGGACCGGCGTGGCAGGTCAGGCAGTTCTCGCGGAACTGGAGGTCGTGCGGTATGGACGGTGGGTCGCGGCCCTCGATCAGCCGGGGCAGCTGCTGCCATATCGTCGTCGGCCACGTGGCGCTGGCCTCGTCCCGTGGCGGGCCGCCGTTGCCCGCGTGGCACATCGGGCACCTGGCATTCGGGTCAGGGTCGGGCGCCTCCGCCCCAATGACGGCGTCTTCCCCCACGTGGCACTGCAGGCAGATCCCCCGCTCAGGGTGCGGCGTCACCGGCACATAGGCCGAGAAGCGCTCCGAGAAGCCGCCCCTCCCGTGACAGGTCCGGCAGGCGTCGGTCCGGAATTCGTCCGCCGTGAGCGGGTGGGGAATGCGCGGCGGCGCCCCCGGATAGGCGCGCAGGTACCGCACCGTCGCCAGGGTGCGCGGATGGGCCGACCGTATGCGATGAGCGGCAGGCTCGAGGGCCAGCATTCCCGGGGTGGTGCGGAAGACCTGGGCCTCGGCCCGGATCGGCTCAGCTGGCGGCGTGAGCAGCGGCACGGCGAACGGTGCGGGGGCATGTTCCCGCGCCGCGGAGGCTCGCTGCATCACCGCGGAGGCGGCGACCACCGCCACGACCGCCGAGGCGGCCAGGTAGAGGGGCAGGGCGAGCCCCGCTGGAGGCCGGTTCGGGGAACTCACGCGTCGCTCCGCGCCGCCAGCCGCTCGATCCGCACGGCACACTTGAAGTCGGGCTGTCCCGACAGGGGACAGCTGGCGTCCAGGGTGAGACGGTTCACCGGCAGCGCCTCGTCGAACGAGGGGACGAAGACCAGGCCGCGCCCAGGCTGAGACCGGTAGTTGATTCGGGCCTCGAGCACGAGCGAACCCCGTCGGCTCACCAGGCGCACACGTTCACGGTTCCGGATGCGCAGGTCTCGCGCATCGTCCGGATTCAGCTCCACGTAGCTGCGGGGGAGGGCGCGGTGGAGTGCCTGAATCCGCCGGGTCATCGAACCGGCGCCCCAGTGTTCCAGCACCGGGCCGGTCAGGAGCCAGAACGGGTATTCCTTGTCCGGCGCCTCGGCGGGAGGCTGGAAGGGCCGGAGCCAGATCCATGCCCGGTGGTCATCGTGGGCGTAGAAATCGAAGGACCCCCTGGCGCTGTCGGCGGCGGGGTCGTGGGCCGCGTTGTACCGCCAGAGCGTCTCCCGGTTCGCGACATACGGCCACATCACCCCGGGTTGCTCGCGCAGCGCCCCGATCGACGGCAGCTCGCTGGCGGGGTCGGAGTGGAACCGGCTGTATTCCTCCCAGATCTGCGCCGCATGCCTCGCCGGCTCGTAGGGGAAGAGGGGGCCGAATTCCAGCCGGCGGGCGACTTCGATCATCTGCCATGCGTCGCTTGTCGCGTCGCCGGGCGGCGCGACGACACGGTCGAAGTGCTGTGCCCGCCGCCCGGCGTTGGCATAGACCCCCTCCCGCTCGAGCCACATCGCCGCCGGCAGCACCACGTCGGCCACATCGGTCGTGGGCGTCGGGTACGCTTCCGAGACGACGATGAATCGATCCTGACCAGCCGCCGCGCGACGGTAGCGGTCCAGGTTGGGGAGACTCACCATGGGGTCTGTGGCCTGGATCCAGAGGAAGCGGAGCTCGCCGCGCTCCAGCCGCCGGAACATGGCGAGGGCCGGCGCCGCCGGTTCGGGGCTGATCTGCTCGACTGGCACGCCCCAGATCCCCGCTGCCCGGCGGCGATCCTCCTCGTTTCTGACATCGCCACGGGGCAGGGTGTTGGTCAGGCTCCCGGCATCGTGCACTTCGCAGCCGCCGCTGGGCTGCCCGGTGGCGCAGAAGGCACCGTTCCCGGGTGCGGCGATCTTCCCGACCAGCAGGTGGATGTTGAACAGCGCGTTGTTCGCCCAGGTGCCACGAACATCCTGACTGACCTCCCGTCCCCAGACCGACAGGACCTTGCGGAGGGGGTCGCCGTAGAGTGAAGCGAGCCAGCGGATGCTCGCCGAGGAAAGACCCGACCACTCCTGCACCCGTTCGGGATCGTACCCCTCCAGAAAGTCCACGAACTCGGACCAGTTCGCGTCGGCCGCCTGCTCGTCGACCAGCCGCTCTTCCGAGACCCCGTCGCCGAGGTCGGTCCGGCCCCGCTTGAAGGCGACGTGCTGGTCGACGAACGGTCGGTTCACCCACTTCCGCGCGACGATCTCGTGACAGATGCCGTGGGCGATGGCGAGCGCCGCATGAGGCGCGTGCAGCACAGAGTGGTCGGCAGCGTAACTGGTCCGGCTGGTGCGGCTGGCGATGTCGATGATCCGAACCGCGGGATTGAGGCGCTTGT
>JAOUIC010000274.1 GCA_029884275.1 Gemmatimonadota bacterium
CGCTCCTCCAGCCGACCCGTAGATTGCGACGATGTCTCCCAGACCGACGGCGATTCTCCAGACGACAACCTCGGATTCAATGCCCGCTCACCCGCTGCAACTGCCCAGCTGTCCCGTCCCGGGGCGTTCGTGACGAATCCGGCCTCGGGAGGGGGCGCCCCCGCCGCGGCGCGGAAGTGCCCCTCGTGCGCGGCCGAGGTCGCGGCGGGGCTGCCGTTCTGCGGTCAGTGCGGTGGTCGGCTGACGGCCAGCCGCGGATCCCACGCCTGCACCCGATGCGGACGCACCAACGAGCAGGGATTCAAGTTCTGCCCCGCCTGTGGCGCCTCCTACGGGGGAACCGGGCCCCAGGCCGCCGTCGTCCCTCCCGGCACCCCGATTCCCCCTGGGGCGACGGCTCCGAAGCTCGCGCTGCTGGATCGCTCGGGGGAGGTCGCCCAGCGGTTCGAGCTGGTGAACGCGGTCACCACGGTGGGCCGGCAGGGAGCGGACATCAATTTCGCCGACGACGACTATCTCTCCCCGCTGCACGCCCAGTTTCTCTACCTCGACGGCATCCTGAGCGTGCGCGACCTTGGCAGCAAGAACGGCACCTGGCTCTATCTCGACGAGCCGCACCGACTGGGCGACGGCGACATGATTCTGGTCGGAAGCCAGGTGCTCCGGTACCGCCGGCTGGGATACCCCGGGCCGAGACCGCCGGAACAGGATCAGACCCGGCGGCTGGGCAGCTACACGCCGAGCGCGGACATCGCCAACCTGGGCCAGATCCGGTCCGACGGCAGCGTACGGGACATGATCACGCTGTCACCGGGCCGCAGCATCCGGATCGGCCGGGAACAGGGCGACTGGCAGTTTCCCTACGACTCCTCGATGAGCTCCCAGCACGCCGTGATTCGCAGCGAAGACGCCGACTTCGTCCTGGTCGATGCCGGGAGCCGCAACGGGCTCGCCGTCGCGGTCCGCGGCGAGCGGAGGGTGCCCCCGAACGCGCGCCTCCTCATCGGTGACCAGATGATCCGCGCGGAGATCGGATGAAGGTCTGTACCGCATGCGGCGTCGAGTACGGCGACGAGGTCCTGTTCTGTCAGCGTGACGGCACCCCTCTCCGGAAGTCCGGGGCCGCCTCGGACCTCGTCGGCCAGGTGATCGCCGACCGTTATCACATCACCAAGAAGCTGGGTGAAGGGGGCATGGGCCAGGTCTACCTGGCCGAGCACGTGAAGATGGGCCGCCATTGCGCCATCAAGATCATGATGCCCGGCACCATGGCCGACCCCGAGGCCATCAGCCGGTTCAACCGCGAGGCGGCCAATGCCAGCCGGATCAGCCATCCCAACGTCTGCGCCATCTACGATTTCGGGGAGACGCCCGACGGGCTGATCTACCTCGCGATGGAGTTCATCGAGGGGAAGAGCCTGAACGGGATGCTCGAGGAGAGCTCCTCCCTTCCCCCCGCGCGGGCCGCCGAGATCATCGTGCAGTGCGCCGACGCCCTTCAGGCGGCGCATGATCTTGGCATCGTGCACCGCGACCTGAAGCCCGACAACATCATGGTGACCAGCGCCCGCGGGCGGGACGTGGTGAAGGTCGTGGATTTCGGCATCGCCAAGGCGATCGGCGGGGACGGCGGGGCGCAGAAGGTCACCAAGACCGGCTTCGTGGTGGGGACCCCGGAGTACATGAGCCCGGAGCAGCTGTCGGGGGATCCGGTCGACGGCCGGAGCGACCTCTACTCGCTGGGGCTGGTGTTCTACCGGATGCTGACCGGCTCGACGCCGTTCCCGGCCGACAGCCAGCAGGAAACCATGATCAAGCGGCTGACGGATGATCCGTTGCCGCTCGCCCAGGTCCGGCCCGACGCGCGGTTCCCCGCGGCGCTGCAGGCGGTGGTCGACCGCGTGCTGGCCCGCTCGCCGGCGGGCCGGTATCCTCATGCGGCCGATTTTGCCCGGGCCGTGAGGGAACTGGACCGGTCCATCACCGGGATGGTGGACCTCGAGGCCGGCACCCAGGTGGTGCGGCCGGAGGATCTGAAGGCGGCCCTCCCCGCGACTCGGGTGGATGCGGCGGCCCGGCCCTCACGCCCGGCCGAGACCGCGGCCCCGGCCGGCACGGCGCGGATGCCGGCCCCGGCGAAGAAAGGGCTTCCTTTGGTGCCGATTGCCGTGGGCGTGGTGGCGCTGGCGGTCGGCGGCGGCAGCTATGCGATGCGCGACACCCTGTTCGGCGGAGACGGCCCCGGCATGCAGGTGCCGACCCTCTCCGACACCTCGACACGCACCCAGCCGTCAGGCGATACCACGGGCGGGAGCGGAGTAGCGAGGCCGGTGCGGCAGGCGACCAACCCCGATACGGGCGCGCGGCCCGCACCGATGGCCGGGAAGCCAAGCGGCGGCACGATCGAGAACCCGCCGCTCCGCGACTCGGCGGGGAAGCCGGTCGGCGTCCTCCCCGACATCGGCCAGCTCGAGCGCGAACTCGACGTGTACTACGACGACCCCGAGTTCGTGGACCAGACCGACAAGCGGCTTGCGGCCAAGCGGATCGCGGAGCAAGTGTACAGGGCGGCGAACGCGCCCCCGACGCTTCAGGGCAAGGCGGCCTTCGTCATGTATCAGGCCCTGCTCAAGGAGCAGGACCTGACGGCTGCCAGGTACTGGCTGGAGCAGGCGATGAGGCTGGATCCATCGAGCACCGAGTACCGCAACCAGTTCGACCGCGTCTTCAAGACCTGAGGCTCATTGGCGACACGACCGGTTCAGATCTCCGTCTTCGGCAAGACCGACGTCGGCCGCACCCGGGACCACAACGAGGACACCTTCCTCGTGGCGGACCTCACGCGCGGCGTCTCGAGCCTCCAACCGGAGATCCGGCAGCACGAGGTCGGCCGCCGCGGCTCGCTGCTGGTCGTGGCCGACGGCATGGGCGGTGCCGCGGCGGGCGAGGTGGCGAGCCACATGGCCAGCGAGGTGATCTTCGGTCATCTCACCACGGTCTGGGTGGAGGACACCGACACCTCGCCGCAGCGGTTCGCCTACCGGCTCAGGGAGGCGGTCGAGCTGGCCAACAACCGCATCAACTCCCACGCGAAGGAACACCCCGATGTGCGGGGAATGGGCACCACCGCGACGGTGGCGGGCGTGCTCGGCTCGGACCTGTACCTCGCCCAGGTGGGTGACAGCCGCGCCTATATCGTCCGGAACGGAGTCACGACCCAGATTACCAAGGACCAGTCACTGATGCAGCGGCTGGTGGACGCCGGCGAACTGACCGAGGAAGAGGCCGAACAGAGCGAGCGGAAGAACATCATCCTGCAGGCGCTGGGACCCGACCCCAGGGTGAAGGTGGACCTCACCTGGCAGCCGCTGTGCCGGGGCGACCTCCTGCTGCTCTGTTCGGACGGCCTGTCAGGCCAGGTCAAGAAGGAGGAAATCGGGGAGCTGGCGGGCCAGGTCAGCGACCTGTCCGAGCTCTGTTCCAGGCTGATCAGTCTGGCCAACGAACGCGGCGGACCCGACAACATCACCGCGGTGGCGGCCCGGTTCACTGGTGAGGGGCTCGAGGAGCCGCCCACCAACGGCGGCTCGGTGGGGCATCAGGTGTACCCGCTCATTGAGGAGGAATCCACCACGGAGCCGGTCCCGGTCTACACCGGCAGCCCGGCCCCGGAGCCCATCCGGACGCGATCAGGGCGCCCGCGGTGGGTCACCTACGCCGGGCTTGCCCTGCTGGCGATTTCCGCGATCCTGCTCCTGCTGCTCGGAACCCGGTAGCCCACCCCGCCACCAGGCGCATGCGAGCCCAGTTC
>JAOUIC010000275.1 GCA_029884275.1 Gemmatimonadota bacterium
GCTGGAGTGCGGAAACCGTGGTGGCTGGCCCTGGGCGATGGCGCGGGCCGCCAGCGTGATCGCGGTGATCGGCTGCGCCAGGTGGCGACCGGCGAGCAGTGAAAGCAGCGCCGCCACGATCAGGGCGAGGAGGGCAGCGCCCAGCAGCGAGCGCTGGGCGCTGCTCACGATGGTATCGACCTCCGAGAGGGCGGAGGCCACCCGCACCACTCCCGGCCCGGCCCGGACGGCCACGTAGATGTCCAGCTCTCCCACCGTGGCACTTTGTCGCCGGGCCGATCCGATCCCCTCTCGGAGCGCACTCCGGACCTCGGGCCGGTCGCCATGGTTCTCGATGTGCGCCACCGATGCGGGCGCGACGGCGCTCTCGGCGCGCACCCGGCCCGAGGAGTCGATCACGGTGAAGCGAAGTCCGGTCTCCTCATGCAATGCCCGCACTGCTTCCTGCCAGGCCGTGCTGTCCGTGGGGAGTGCCCGGGCGGCGAGCTTCGCCTCCCGCTCCAGATTGGCACCGGTCTGGACCTCGATATCACCGCGCAGGGAGACTTCCGCGATGAACACGACGGTACCGAGGGCGACCGCGACGACGAGCAGCGTGCCGGCGAAGTGGCGGGCGATGAAGTTCATGGCCGTTTGCCGCCCCGCTCCGCTCCGCGGAAGCGGTACCCCGCGCCCCGAACGGTCTCCACGAGCTCCCCGGCTTCGCCGAGCTTGGTGCGCAGCCGCTGCACGTGCATGTCCACCGTGCGGGTCTGGATGTCCGGCTGGGCCTCCCAGACCGTCTCCAGCAACTGCGGTCGGGACTGGACCCGGCCCCGCCGTTCAACCAGGGTCAGCAGCAGCTTGTACTCGGTGCTCGTCAGTTCGATGTCGCGGCCATCGAGGGAGACCCGATGTGCCGCGCGGTCAATCGTGATCGGGCCGGCATTCAGGGTCGAGCCGCTCGCCACGGCAGGCGCTTCGAGCCGGCGGATCAGGCCCTGGACCCGGAGCACGAGCTCGTCAGGGGAGAATGGCTTGGTGAGGTAGTCGTCCGCGCCCAGCGTGAGGCCGCGGATCCGGTCCGGCTCCTCCCGCCGCGCGGTCAGGAGGATGACGCCGATGTCGCGGGTCTGTTCCTGCCGCCGCAACTCAGCCAGCACATCATACCCGGACGTCCCCGGCAGCATCACGTCGAGAATCACGATGTCGGGATGCTCTTCGCGCGCGGCGCGGAGCGCCTCGGGGCCGGCGGCGGCGGTGGACACCCGATAGCCTGCCCGCGCGAGGTGATAGGCGACCAGCGCGGTGATATCGGGCTCGTCATCCACAACCAGGATGCGGTGGGTCATGTGGCGGGCCCCTCCGTGACAGTGTGCATGCGTGTTGCGGTGTGCCGGCGGCTCTGCTCGACCGCCGCCGCGCGCTCCGCCCGGAGTCCGGCATCCTGGAGAGCCGCTTCGAGGATGGCTGTGATCATGCGGTCCCGCCCCTCACCTGGCCGCCGCAGCCGGTAGAGCACGTACTGCGCGATCGGCGTGTCACGCACCAGCCCGGCCTCGCGGAGGACCTTGAGGTGTCGGGAGACCGTCGGCTGCGGGATGTCCAGCAGGAGCTGCAAGTCGCTCACGAACAACGGGGCGGCAGCCAGACAGTTGACCAGCCGGAGCCGGGTCGGCTCCGCTAACGCTTCCAGCAGGCCCAGGGTGGTCAGGGGGGCAGGCATATGCGCCAAAACGAATACACAGGGACGGCGCGGCTGGCAAGTGTGGCCGGCGATTGCGGAGCGCTCCGCCGCCGCCGGATATTGCTGACATGCTGATGCTCGCCCTGCTCCCTCTGCTGGCGCAGAATCCGGCCGACACCGTGCGCCTGGTGATCGTCGCCACGACCGACGTCCACGGCCAGGTGTCCGGGTGGGACCATGTCGGCGATACGGCGGTAGCCGGCGGCCTGACCCGCGCGGGGACGGTGCTCGACTCGCTGCGCGCCCGCCACCCCGGCCAGGTGGTTCTGCTGGACGCCGGCGACGCGCTGCAGGGCGGCGCCCTCGCCGCATACTTCGCCCGCGTGGCGCCGCGCGAGGTGCACCCTGTCATCGATGTGATGAACACCCTGGGGTACGATGTCGCCACCCCAGGTGATCACGACTTCGATTTTGGCCCGGTGGTGTTCGATCAGGCCCTCTCGGCCTCCACCTTTTCCTGGGTGAGCGCCAATCTGTTCCGGGGCTCCGGCGACACCCTGCTGCTGCCGCCGTTCACCGTGGTGCAGCGAAACGGCGTGAGGATCGCCGTGGCCGGAGTCACCACCCCGGCGATCCTGGTCGGCAACCGCGAACGGCTTCGCGGCCGCATCCGTGCCGGCAGGATCGAGGCGCAGGTGGAGCCGCTGATCCGATCGATGCGGCGGGAGGGAGACCTGGTCGTGATCCTGAGCCACAGCGGGCTCGACCGGGTCTCCGGGTATGACACCACCGGGATCGGCGCCGAGGACATCGGGCGCCGTCTGGCCGCGGGGCGCGTCCGTCCCGACCTCGTGGTCCTCGGGCACTCGCACCAGACCCTGCGGGACTCGATCCTCGGGGCTGTGCACTTCGTGCAGCCGCCACCTCGGGCGGCCGGGCTTTCGGTCGTCCATGTGACGCTGGTGAGGCGCGAGGGACGCTTCAGTCCCGTGGCGATACGCGCCGACCTGGTCTTGCTGGACGGCGTCGCCGAGGAATCCCGGCTGGCGCGGCGGCTCAGCGATCTGCAGGCCACCGTACGGAACTGGCTGGCGATAAAGGTCGGGGAGGCCGACTCGAGTTTCTCGCTCCTGGCGGCCAGGGTGGAAGACACCCCGCTCATGCGCCTCGTCCACTCGGTGCAGCGCGCCGCGACCGGGGCAACGCTCTCCGCCGCGCCGGTGGCGAACCTGCGGGCCGGGTTCGATCCCGGGCCGATCACCCGCCGGGAGCTGTTCGCCCTCTCACCGGACGAGCAGACCCTGTTGTCGGTGCGGCTGAGCGGGGCCGATCTCAGGGAGTATCTGGAGCGGAGCGCGCGCTACTTCTATTCCGATTCGACCGGCCTGGTCGCCGTGAACCGGCACGTCCCCGCGGCGAACTACGACCTGATCGGTGGCGCCGTGTACACCCTTGACCTGTCCGCACCGCCTGGCGCCAGGGTGACCCGCCTCGAGGTCGCCGGGGCGCCGGTCCAGCCCACCGACAGCTTCAGCATCGCGCTCGGGAGCGACCGGCGCGAGGGGCGGGGCAATTTTCCGGCGGTGACGACCGCGCCGGTCGTGCGGCGCGCCGACACGACGCTCCGCGACCTGCTGATGAGCGAAGTCGCCCGCCGGGGGCTCCTCCGAGCCCGCGATTTCGAGGGGCACGACTGGACGCTGGCTCCGCCGGAACTGGCCCGGAAGGCACGTGCGATCTTCGTCCTGCCGGCAGTGACCCCGCCGCCGGTCCCGACGGCGCCAACCGCGGCGCAGCTCCGGGCTCGTGACTCGCTCGAGCGGGAACAGGGCCGGGCCGATTCGATCGCCCTGGCGCCGATCGCCAGCCTGCGGCTTCCCGCCGAGCCGGGGCGGGGCGGCACATTCGCGCGACTGCTGGCGGACGCCTACCGCAATGAACTGGCGGTCGATGTCGCCATCGTGCCGCTGGACGGAGGCTGGGGGCGGCTGGGGGCCGGTCCGGTCACAGCGGGTGCGATCAAGGCCGCCGTCGCGACCGAGCCAGGGGTGATGGTGCTCAAGGTGTCCGGAACGGTCCTCCGCGACATCGCCGAACGGCTCGTCGCCGGCGGCAGCGGCTGCTGC
>JAOUIC010000276.1 GCA_029884275.1 Gemmatimonadota bacterium
GAGCGACGATTCCTACCAGGCCAATCCCACCCGGTTCCGGTCCTATCAGGTCTACAGCGCCGCCTATGATCTGGACCGGGACCTGTGCGATGGATACTGGGTGCTCGAGGGCAGCACGGTCGCGCCTGAATTCGTCGCGGCGGCGCTGTCCAACGGCGTTCCGCGGTGCTTCGCGGTCTCGGCGATCAGCGTGGAAGGCTGGGAGAGTCTCTGGTCGCCACTCAGGGCCGACACGCCGAGGCCCGAGGCGCGGTTCGTCGTGGTGTACGCGCGCCAGGTGCAGGACGCGGGGAGCGGCTTCCGATTCTGGCGGGATCTCGACGGCGACGGCAAGGCCGATCCCGGGGAGCTGGGCCTGGTCCAGAGCGGCTCCGCCGCGTCCAACGACTTCTCGGTCGAGCGGGCGGCTGATGGACGGCTCTACCTCGCGCCGGTCCGGGCAGGCACCAGCGTCACCCCCTATGGCGCCACCCCGGTGCCGGATCTGACGTCGATCGACTGGGCGCCGGCCGGCGGGTACTCGACTGTGGCGATCGAAGCCCGACCGGGCTGGGGCTATGTCTTCGAAACCGATGGCGGGGATGGGTGGGCCCGCTACGGTGGCGTGCGCCTGGGCCATGTGGGCCGCGACTTCCTGATCCTCGACTGGTCCTTCCAGACCGATCACGGCAACCCGGAACTGCTTCGGGCTGCGAACTGACCCGCGGCAGCGTAGGCATCGGCGGTCACCGGCGGCCGGGCCCAGGCGGACCCGGCCGCCTTACCGTTCGGCCGCTGACCCTCTAGAGTTCGGCCATGCCCGAGGCCCTCGAACTGACCGGACGGTCGCTGTCCCTCGCGGATGTAGTCTCCGTCGCGCGCGATCCCGCTGTGGTCGTGTCCGCGGCGCGACCCGCCCTCCAGGCCCTGGCCCAAAGCCGTCAGCTGGTCGAGCAGGCGGTCGCCCGGGGCGAGACCATCTACGGGATCAACACGGGCTTCGGCAAGCTCGCCACGATCAGGGTCTCTGCCGACCAGCTCGACCAGCTCCAGCTGAACCTCATCCGGAGCCACGCGGCGGGGGTGGGGGACCCGCTCCCGCGGGAGATAGTGCGGGCCACGATGCTGCTCCGCGCGAACGTCCTCCTGAGGCCGACGAGCGGCGTCCGGCCGGCCCTGGTGGAGGCGCTGATCGCGCTGCTGAATGCCGGCATCGTGCCGCTGGTGCCGGAGCAGGGGAGTGTGGGCGCGAGCGGTGACCTGGCGCCCCTGAGTCATGTCGCCATGGCCCTCATCGGGGAGGGAGAGGTGCTCGGGGCGCGCCCAGGGGAGGAGCCTCGGCCCGCGTCGCTGGCGCTGTCCCAGGCGGGGCTGGAGGCATTCCGCTTCGCTTCCAAGGAGGGGATCAGCTTCATCAACGGCACGCAGGCCCAGACGGCGCTTCTCGCGCTGCTGGTGCATGACGCGGAGGTGGTGTGGCGTTCCGCCCTGGGCGCGGCGGCCATGAGCCTCGACGCCCTGCGTGGAACCCCCACGCCACTCGACCCGCGGATTCACGCCGCGCGACCGCATGAGGGTCAGGTGCGCGCCGCGGCGCTGATGCGCCGCCTGCTGGAGGGCAGCGAGATTCGCGAATCCCACCGGGACCACGATCCGCGGGTCCAGGATGCGTACAGCCTGCGCTGCACGCCGCAGGTGCTCGGCGCGGTGGCGGACGCGATCCGATTCGCCCGACGGACGGCGGAGATCGAACTGAACGGCTCCACCGACAACCCGCTGGTGTTCGACAGCGGGGAGGTGCTCTCCGGCGGCAACTTCCATGGCCAGCCGGTGGCGCAGGCCCTGGATTTTCTCGGGATTGCACTCACGACCTTGCAGGCCATTGCCGAGCGCCGCGTGGAGCGGCTGGTCAATCCGGACCTGTCCCAGGGCCTTCCGGCCTTCCTCACAGGGGACCCGGGCTTGAGCTCGGGGTACATGATGGTCCAGATCACGGCGGCGTCGCTGGTGGCCGAATCGCGCGCGATCGCCATGCCGGCGAGCATCGGATCGATCCCGACGGATGCCAACCAGGAGGACTTCGTGCCCATGGGAATGGCGGCCGCGTGGAAGGCCCGGCGGATTCTGCAGAACGCCCAGCGCGTGGTCGCCGCCGAATTCCTGTGCGCCGCCCAGGGCATCGACCTGCTCCGGCCGCTGCGGTCCGGGGCCGGGGTGGAGTCGCTCCATGCCGCGGTGCGCGATCCGGAATCCGGCGTGGCAACGCTCGGGGCCGATCGCCCGCCGGCGCCCGACCTGGCGCGGCTCACCGCCCGCCTCGCCGCTGGCGCGTTCGATCCCGAGCCCGACTCAGCTTGCTAGTGGTTGGAGGGGCCGGTATCTTGCAACCCGGTGTCCTGCATGGAGCTTCACCCTTTCGCGTGTCCCGGGGATGAACTTCGAGAAGCTTAAAGAGACCGCCCGGAAATACGAGCAGAAGGAAGACTGGCGGCGGGCCATCGAGGTCTACCTTCAGGCGATTCGCGAGTTCGAGTCCGGCCACGATCCGGTGCCGGATCTGTCGGTGTACAACAGGGTGGGAGACCTCTACCTCAAGGCCAACGAGTCCGGCGCCGCGGTGCAGGCCTACGAACGGGCCGCCGACCTCTACGGCGACCAGGGCTTCTACAACAACGCGATCGCCTTGTGCGGCAAGATCCTCCGGGTGAATCCGGGCCGCACCCAGACCTACCTCAAGCTCGCCCACCTCCAGGCCCGCAAGAACGTCGTCATCGAAGCCAGGAAGAACCTGCTGGAGTACCTCGACCGGATGCATGCCCAGGGGCACCTCGACGAGGCGTTCAAGGCGGTCACGGCGTTCGCCGACCAGTACCCCAGTAACAAGGAAATCCGGCTGATGCTGAGCGAGCTGCTCCGGGCTTCGTCGCGCAACGCGGAGGCGAGGGAGCAGCTGGAGAAGCTGGCCACCGATCTCGAGGCGCGGGGCGACACCATCGGTGCGCGACGGACTCTCATGCGGCTCCAGGCTCTCGACGCCGAGCCGGAGGGGGGAGCGGAGCCGGCGGCCAAGGGTCCACCCAAGCGATCCAACGACCTGGTCTTTCTGGACACCGGCGGCGCCTCGGTGGCGTCCCAGGGCTCGAAACCGCCGCCGCGGCTGTCCCGGAAGACGCTGGCGCACCCGAAGCCGGCGGCCGGGCAAGGCATCCCCGCCGGTCTGCCCCTGATCGACGTGGAGGAAGTGGAGCCGCCGCTCGCCATCGAGACCTCGAGCCTCGCGGAGGCGCCGCTGGAGCTCCAGTCGGTCAGTCCGCTCTCGGATGAAGCCCATCTCGAGGCGACCGCATCGGGCGACATCGCCAGGGCGCTGGGCTTCGAGGCGACCACGGTCGAGGGGGGAGCCGAGATCGAGACCGCGCCGATCGAGGGGCTGGAGATCGACCGCCCCGAGCGGGACTCGCTCCGGCTGAACGCCATCGAAGCGGCGTTCGAGATCGAACACCCGGGGCTGGACGATGGCCCGATCCTGGAGTCCGGCCCGTCCGGCGACCTGCTGAGCGGAGGAGCCTTCGACACCGTCGCTGACGCCGAGGCCATCATCGAGCCGATTCCCGGCATCGAGCTCAGCCCGGAATCCCAGGGCTTCAGCGAGGCCGATTTCGAGATCGACGCGACTGGGATGGGGCCGGCGGCCGTCGATCCGGCATCGGGCAGCCCAGCCGCCACCGGCGCAACCGCCGAGCCTGAAGGGGAGGCGGTCTCCTATCTCGAGGTCGAGACGGCCGAGGACGGCGGGCCGACGATCGAC
>JAOUIC010000277.1 GCA_029884275.1 Gemmatimonadota bacterium
GCCACCGCCATGGGTCGCGAACCTTCGTGGAGGGTGATGCTACGGACGACCTCCCGGGTCGCCATGTCGATCACCGAGACCGAGCTGCTGAACTCGTTGGCGACGTAGGCGCGCGACCCGTCGGGAAGGAAGCCGATCGAGCGGGGGCGTTCGCCCTTCACGTCGATCCGGCCCACGACGGTGCCGGTCACCGCGTCGACCCCGGTGATGTCGTGGTCGGTCTCGCCGGTCACCCAGAAGGTCTTCCCGTCCGGCGTCAGCGTCACGCCCTCCGGCTCGTCGCCCACCTTCACGTTGGCGATCACCCGGCCATTGACCAGGTCGATGATCGACGCCGAATCGGCGTCTTCGTTCGAGACGAACAGGCGGGTTCCGTCGGTGGAGACGGCGAATTCCTCGGGATCGGAGCCGGCCGGGAGGGTCTTCACCGTCGTCCTGGTTGCCACGTCCACCACCGCGATGCCGTCCTTGGACTTGTCGGAGGCCAGCTTGGCGCACTCTTCGTCCGGCATGGTAGGAGGACACTTGGGCGACCCGCTCAGGGCGACATAGACCGTGCGGCCGTCCGGGCTGACCTCGACGCCGCGAGGCCGCGTGCCGACGAAGATGGTGGCGAGCACGGTATCGGCGGTGGCGTCCACCACCGTGAGTTCCCGGGAGTCCTCGTTGGTGACGTAGACCAGATCGCCGCCGCCGTGGCTGCCAGGCGTCGAGTCGCGCCCGGTGCAGGCTGTCGCGAGTGGAAGCAGGAGGAGCGCACGGGCCGGAATGAGAGTGAGTCGGTTCATTGGTCGAAGACTGCCTTGTCGCGGTTGCGGGCCCGGTCGAGGCCCCGGAGGGAGGCGACGCCGGTGGCCCCGGTGAAGATGGCGCCGTAGAGGTTGGCCTGCGCCAGGTCGGCGCCGGTGACGTCGGCGCGTGACAGGTCGGTTCCCACAAGTTCGGCGAAGCCGAGATTGGCGTCGTTCAGCCGGGCGCCGGTCAGGCTGGCGTAGGAGAAATCCGCCTTGAACAGGTTGGCGCCGGTGAGATCCGCACCGCTCAGGTCCGCGCCCACGAACTGGGCGCGCATGACGCCCATCGACTGGTTGCCGGGATCGGCCCCCGCATTGGTGCCGGCGAGGTTGGCCCCGGCGAGGTTCGCCTTGCGGAGGTAGGCGATGATGCGCGTGTCGCGCAGGTCGGCCCCGCGGAGGTCGGCCGCTTCGATGATGGTCGCGAACAGGCTGGCCCGCCGGAACTGCGCGCGCCGGAGGTCGGTCCGGCGCAGGGTGCAGCCGTCGAGATTGGCCTCGAGGAAACTGGCCTCGGTGGCCACGGCATCGGTGAGATCGGTGGCGAAGAGGTTGGCGCGGTCGAAACGCGTCGCGACGAGGCGCGCCCCGGAGAGGTCGGCCTTGCGGAAGTCGAGCCCGCTGAAATCGAGGCCCGAGAGGTCGAGCCCTCTCAGATCCGGCACCGTGCCGAGCGGCACGGCCGTCAGGTAGGCCCCCACCTGGTCCGCCGTCCGCAGCGACTCGGCGGGGGGGCGCGAGGCGGCCACTCCCGCCATCGCTCCCATGGGCGGCATCGAGTCCTGCGCATGAAGCGGGGGAGGGCTCAGCGCGCCTCCCCCGAGCAGGAGCAGAAGAAGACGGTGATGCATCTCCCGCCGGCTAACCTGCGGTTCGCCGGGCCGGCCTGCCGGCGCTCACCTTGCCGTCGGCGCGGGACTTCAGGTACATGTACATCTTCTGGATCTGGCCGATTTCCATTCCCATGGTGCACCAGGCCGGCATGCCCTTGTCCGCCCGGCCGGCGCAGACGACCGTCATGAAGTCTGCCTCGGTGGGGATCGTGCCGCCCTCTTTCAGCGAGACCACCAGGGATGGGGCAAAGGAGGTGCCGACGCCGTACTCGCCATGACAGCGGGCGCAGTTGACCTCGTAGGTCTTCCAGCCGGAATAGGTGTCCTCATCCAGGGTGTCCCGCGCGACCGGGTGATACGCGTCCTGGGCGGCAAGCGGTACACCGAAGAGGAACAGCGCCGCGGCGAGCAATATGGGTTTCGTCTTCATACGCGACTGGGGTCCTTTCTGGCTCTTCATGGTCATGGCGCAGTGAACCGAATCCCCGTGCGATCCCGGTCTCAGCGCCCCGCCGGTTCCGGCGGGATCGGGAACAGCGGAAAGCCGAACTCAGTGAGCAGGGCCGCGACATCGGCCTGCCGACTGTCCAGAAAATGCTGCAAACTGTCCCGAAATGCACGTTCCCGGCGACGGGTGGCAATTCCCATGCTGAAGGCCATGGGGGTGCTGGTCAGGGTGTCGTCCGGAATCGGCGTCAGCGTGAGGTCGGCCCCGACCCGGCGGGCATAGTAGCCCGCAAGCGGTCCCCAGACCATCGCCAGATCGACGGTGCCGTTCGCCACGGCCTGGATGATGTCCTCAGGGCGGTCCTTGTTCCCCACGAAGGTGGTGCCGAATCCTACCAGGTTGCCGACCACGCCGTGGGCCGAGAGCACCATGGCGGGTGGCGAATTCTCGGCGTCGCTGGCGAAGAGGTGGACCCCGATCTTCATGGTCTTGAGGGCGGGGTCATCGAGGCTGGTGACTTTGTGGGGCGCGTCGGCGCGCTGGACGACGACGTAGCCGGTGCGGTAGTACGGGCGGGTCACGCCGGCCATGTCGTACTCGGTCGGCGCCTGGAGGATCACGTCGCAGTAGCTGCCGTTGAGCGCCCGGCTGAAGAGGCCGCGCGGGGCCGCCCACCAGATGTAGCGGAGTTCGGAGCTCCACGCCGCCGCAAGCAGGTCGGCAAGCCGGTTCTCGAAGCCCTCCCGGGCCTCGTTCGAGAACGGCATGTTGTCGGGGTCCGCACACACTCTGAGGACACCGGGTTCCATCGGGCCTGGCCTCTGGGCCGCCGCGGGAGCGGCCGCAAGCAGAGCCAGAAGGGGCAGGGCGGCGAGTAGGTGAGAGCGTCGCATCGAGCAGTCGACTCCAGGGATCATGGGGGCGGGGATCGCCCGACTCCCTGGCCCTAATAGAACCTGCCTGGGCAGATGAAAGTAAGGGCGGGTACGAGACCCGCCCTTGCTCCTTCATCAAACCTTCAAGAACCTCGGTAAGGGCGGGCGCGAGGCCCGCCCCAACCGGAACTACATCCCGAAGACGGTCAGGACGCCGCCCTGGGTGGAGAACGAACCGACGTCGCCGAAGGCGCCCAGCGCACCGAGACCCGCCGTCGGATCTTCGGCGCCGATGCCGGCGGCCACGCCAATGCCAGCCCAGCCGCCGATGCCGGAGAGCACGGCGACGTACTGCTTGCCATCAGGCGCCTTATAGGTCATCGGGTTGCCGATGATGCCCGACGGGGTCTTGAACTTCCACAGCAGCTTGCCGGTCTTCTGGTCAAGCCCCTTGAGCCAGCCTTCCATGGTGCCGTAGAAGACCACGCCACCGGCGGTGGTGAGTGCGCCACCGTAGGCCGCGAGGTTCTCCTTGACTTCCCAGACGACCTTGCCGGCCATCGGGTCCCAGGCGATGAAGCGGCCACGGTGGCCGCCGGGGCCCGGGAACATCCGCACGATTGCGCCGACGTACGCCTGGCCGCGAGTGTACTTCACCTCGACGCCTTCGTAGTCCATGCAGATGTGGTTGGCGGGAACGTAGAACAGACCGGTCAGCGGCGAGTAGGCCACCGGCTGCTGGTCCTTGAAGCCGATCGCGGCCGGGCAGATCCCCTCGGTGTTCTTCTTGGAGGAGGTGCCGTAGCGCGGATCGCGGATCGGAAGGCCGGTCG
>JAOUIC010000278.1 GCA_029884275.1 Gemmatimonadota bacterium
GGCCCCGCGCTGGTTCACTCCCGGGCCCGGCGCGACTTCCAATGGTTCATCGAACAGGGGTTTGTTCAGGCGATGCTGGCGGGCAATGCCGTCGCGGTGCACGACATCGAGGCGGCCATCTACGGTACCACGCTCGGCATGACCAGCACCGGCCGGCCCACCGATGGCGGGCACGGACTCCACATGCGCGCCATCAACAAGGTGCAGGCCTCCGGCTCGATCGAAGCGGCGGTGGAGAGTGGTCTGGTCCGGGACGGCATCATGCACGCGCTCGTGACGCACCGCATCCCCTTTGTGCTCGCCGGCTCGATCCGGGACGACGGGCCGCTCCCCGGAGTGTACAGCGACGTGCTCGGGGCGCAGGACGCGATGCGCGAGCACACCGTGCGCGCCACCGGGGCGCTGCTGATCGCTTCCGCACTCCACGCCATCGCGGTCGGCAACATGCTCCCGGCCTACCACACCAACTACGGCGGTGTACCGACGCCGCTCATGACCATCTGCGTGGACCAGACCGAGTTCGTGGTGAGCAAGCTGCGCGACCGAGGCACCCACCAGGCCTTCGGCGTGGTCACCAACGCGCAGGACTTCATGCACGTCCTCCGATCCTACCTTGAGAAGGCGGGCGGCCAGTGATCCTCAATCAGCCCGGATCGGGGTGGGGACGGCTCGCGGCCCGGGTCGCGACCGAGATTCCCGTCACCGAAGTCGATGCGGTGTGGCAATTCCGCGCCTTGCGTCGCGATGCCACGGAGTTCGGCACGGCGGTGATCAGCCGGGTGGACGGCGAACGACAGGAGCGGCGCCGCATCTACACCGCCCGCTACCTGCACGTGCTCAAGGGGCGCGACCGGGGGAAGTTCGACGCCTGGCTCGAGGAAGTCGGCAGCGGCCCGGTTGAGACGCTCGACGACCTGCTGGCCGGCGTCCGGCGACGGATGGAGGATGAGGAGCCGAGCCCCGTCGCGGTCAAGGACTGGTTCCCCGAGCCGGATGACTCACCTCGAGAAGGGTGAGGGCGCCGCCCTCCTGGACCGCTTCCGGACCTACCTCCGCGACCACCGGCAGCCGGTGACCCGGCAGCGCGAGCAGATCGCCCGGGTGGTACTGGAATCCGAGGAGCATCTGTCCATCGAGGAGATCCGCGACCGGCTGCTGGTGGCCGGAGCGGCGCCAGGGCTGGCGACGATCTACCGGACCGTGGACCTGCTGGTGGAGAGCGGCCTGGTCCGGGCCCGCGACTTCGACCAGGGCTACCGGCGGTTCGAGCCGGTCCCGGCGCCGGGCGATCACCACCACCTGATCTGCCACCGGTGCGGCCGCGTGGACGAGTTCACCCATGAACGACTGGAGCGGATGCTGCCGATGATCGCCGACGAGCACGGGTTCCAGCTGGAGCGGCATCGGCTCGAGATCTACGGCACCTGCCGCGACTGCCGCCGCAGGGTGGGGAGCAAGCCCTGATCATGGCGGAACAGGCTTCCCTCGGCGTGGCGGTGGCGTTCCTCGCCGGCCTGCTCAGCTTCCTCTCGCCCTGTGTGCTGCCGCTGGTGCCGAGCTACGTCGGCTTCCTGACCGGGCTGACCCTGGATGAAATGCCGGGCCGGCGGCGCACCGCGCTCATCCACGCGGTCCTGTTCGTCGCCGGCTTCACCCTGATCTTCCTGGTGCTTGGCGCATCCGCCACCGCGCTGGGCCGGAGCCTCAACTACCACAAGGTCTGGCTGACGCGGGCCGGCGGCATTCTCATCATCTTCTTCGGCCTGATCTGTCTCGGGGTGATCAAGGCGGGCATCCTGCAGGCCGAGCGCCGGGTGCACCTCGAACGGAAGCCGGTGGGGTACCTCGGCTCGCTGCTCGTCGGCATCGCGTTCGGGGCGGGGTGGACCCCCTGCATCGGACCCATCCTGGGCGGAATTCTCGGCCTCGCCTCGGCCGCGGACACGCTGGGACGGGGGCTGGCCCTGCTCGGCGCCTATTCCGCTGGGCTGGCGGTGCCGTTCCTCGCCGCGGCCTGGGCGGTGGACGGCTTCCTCGAGTGGTTCAAGAAGTTCCGGCCATATCTTCCCTGGGTGATGCGGGCCAGCGGCATTCTGCTCATCGTGGTCGGCATTCTGCTCCTGACTGGGGAGTTCACCCGGCTCGCTGCCTGGCTTCAGCGACTCACGCCGGCGGGGTTGGTCGAGCGACTCTAGCAGGGCCGCAAGCCGCGGTTTCTCTCAGCGTCCTGGCGGACGAGGGGTCGTGAACGGATGCACTGGCACGCCTGGTTCACACTCGCAGTCACACTGGTCTCGCTGTACATGCTCGCCCGCGAGACCTACGCTCCGGCCAACATCATGCTGGGCGCGGTGATCACGCTGCTCCTGGTCCGCGTCATCACGCCGGCGCAGGCCTTCGCCGGCTTCGGCAACTCGGCCCCGATCACCGTGGCGGCGCTCTACATCCTGGCGCGGGCGGTGGACAAGGTCGGCCTGATGCAGCCGGTGCTGGCGGCCCTGCTCCATGGGACGAAGGGCAGGGGTTCCCTCGCGCGCCTCACGGCATCCTCGGCGGCCGCCTCTGCGTTCCTCAACAACACCCCGCTCATCGCCATGATGATCCCATCGGTCACCGACTGGGCGGAGCGGACCCGGCAGTCGCCCTCCCGGTACCTGATGCCGCTCTCGTACGCCGTCATCCTGGGCGGCGTGGTCACGATGATCGGGACTTCGACCAACCTGGTGGTTTCCGGCCTGCTCGATGCCAAGACCGGCCAGCCGATGGGGATGTTCGAGATCACACCCTTCGGCCTCCCGGTGGCGATCATCGGCATCCTGGTGCTGACCCTCACGGCGTCCCGGCTCCTCCCCGAGCGGCGGCCGGCGCGGACCGACATCAGCCACGAGGCGCGGGAGTTCTCGGTCTCGATGCGGGTGCTCGAGGACGGGCCACTGGCGGATCGGACGGTGGAGGAGGCGGGGCTGCGAAACCTGCAGGGTGTCTTCCTGGTCGAAGTGGAGCGCGAGTCGGAGACCATCGCCCCGGTGGCCTCAACCACCGTGCTCCGCGGCGGTGACCGGCTCTGCTTCGTTGGCCGGGTGGATCAGGTGGTGGACCTGCACGCCATGCGCGGGCTGGAGTCCTATGAGCAGGCCCAGCTCGCCGCCTTCGACACCGCGCGCCACACGTTCTTCGAGGTGGTGGTCGGCGCCACGTCCCCCCTGGTCGGCAAGACGCTCAAAGAGGTCGAGTTCCGGGCCCGCTATCAGGCGGCGGTGCTCGCCATCCACCGCGCCGGCCACCGGATCAACGCCAAGCTGGGCGATGTCGAGATCCGGGTGGGCGACACCCTGCTCTTGCTGGCCGATCCTGGCTTCCGGGCACGCTGGCGCGACCGGACTGACTTCCTCCTGGTGTCCCAGCTCGGTGGCTCCGCCCCCGGCATCACGCGGAAGGCCTGGTTCGTGGCCGCGGTGCTCATCGCGGTCGTCGTGGTGGCCGGGTCGGGTGTGCTCCCGATGCTGGAGGTGTCCCTCCTCGCGACGGTCGCGCTGGTCGGCTTCGGCGTGCTTACCGCCACCGAGGCTCGGAACGCGGTGGATCTCGACGTGATCCTGATGGTGGCGGCCTCATTCGGTTTGGGAGCCGCGATGGAGGAGTCGGGCCTCGCGGGGACGCTCGCCAGAGGCCTGATCGGGACGTTTCAGGGGTGGGGGACGCTGGGCGTGCTCTTCGGGGTGATCCTGGCGACGAGCCTCGTGACCGAGATCGTGACCAATAACGCCGCCGCGGCGCTC
>JAOUIC010000279.1 GCA_029884275.1 Gemmatimonadota bacterium
GTCACCACGGTCGGCGGCCTCATCGGCAAGGTGAAGGACGTGAAGGAGAACCGGATCACCATCGAGACCGGCAGCGCCACCGTGGTAGTGGAGCGCGCCCGCATCGTGAAGGTCGGCGACGAGGTCGCCCCCGGGAGCGCCTAGCGATGACCGTTCGCGGCATCCACCTGCTCGGCTCCCCGGTGCTGCGCGAGGCCGGCCCTCCGGTCGGGGTCGTGGATGACGAGGTGCGGCAGTTCGTCGCCGACCTGTTCGAGACCATGGCGGCCGCCCACGGGGTGGGGCTCGCCGCCAACCAGGTCGGCGTGGCCCGGCGGATCGCGGTGGTGGACGCCGAGGGCGAGCGCTTCGCCATGATCAACCCCCGCATCGTGGAGGCCTCCGGCAAGGACACGGCGGAAGAGGGCTGCCTCTCCATCCCCGAATATTTCGCGGAGGTGACCAGGCCGGAACGGGTCATCCTCGAGGCGCTGGACGAGCACGGCGTGCGCTTCCGCCGGGAGCTTGCCGGGCTGCCGGCGCGGGCGGTGCAGCACGAGATCGACCACCTCGACGGCATCCTGTTCCTCGATCACCTGAGCCTGCTGAAGCGCCAGCGGCTGCTGGCCAAGTGGAAGAAGGAGCACGCGGGCGACACCTCCTACGTGCTGCCGCCCCAGACCGCCGAGGCGGGGTCGAGCTGATGCGGATCGCCTTTTTCGGGACGCCGGAGTTCGCGGTGCCGTCGCTCCGCGCGCTCATCGAGGAAGGCTTCGACGTGGGCCTGGTGGTGTCCCAGCCCGATCGCCCGCAGGGCCGCTCGCGCAGCCGGCTCGTCCCGCCGCCGGTCAAGGTGGTGGCGCAGGAGGAGGGCATCCCGGTGCTCCAGCCTGAGCACCCCACCGGAGCCTTCGCCGACCAGCTGCAGGCGGCTGGGGCCGACGTCGGCGTCGTGGTGGCATACGGCCACATCCTCCGCCCCGCCATCCTGGCCATTCCCCGCCTGGGCATGGTCAACGTCCATGCCTCGGTCCTGCCGCGGTGGCGCGGGGCCGCGCCGATCCAGTGGGCCATCCTCAACGGCGACGAAACCACCGGCGTGACCGTCATGCAGATGGAAGCCGGCATGGATACCGGCCCGATCCTGCACACCATCGAGACCGAGATCCCGGCCGACGAAACCGCGGGCGAGCTGAGTCTCCGCCTCGCCGAGCTCGGCGCCGCCGCCCTGGTCGAAAGCCTGACCCTCCTCGCCGCGGGCGAACTCGCGCCGCGCCCGCAGGACCCGACCTTCGTCACCCTCGCGCCCAAGATCACCCGCGAGACGACGCGGCTCGACTGGTCCCGCGACGGCGCCAGCCTCGCGCGCCAGGTGCGGGCCTTCGACCCCGAGCCGGGGGCGTGGGCGCTGTTTGACGGTGAAGAGACCAAGCTCTTCGGCGGCCGGGCGGCGAGCGGTGCCGGCGCCCCGGGCACCGTGCTGGTGGCCGGCGACAGTCTGACGATCGCCACCGCAGTCGGCGCCCTCGAGGTGACCGAGGTGCAGCCCGCCGGCCGGCGACGGATGTCCGCGTCGGAGTGGAGCCGGGGCCGCACGACGGCGGTGGGCACCCGGTTCACGTGAGGCCCCTCCCCAGGTTGCACGCCGTGACCGATGCCACCGTCCTCGCGCTGGAGGATCTTCCCGCGCGCGCGGCTGCAATCGCGGCCGCCGGCCCGGCGGTGGCGCTGCATGCCAGAAACCGCTCCGCTTCCGGCGCGGAACTCACCGCCATCGCCCAGCGGCTGATCGCCCTGGCCCGGCCACCCGAGGCCGCGGTCTTCGTCAACGCCCGGCCGGACATCGCCGTGGCCACGGGAGCCCAGGGGACACAACTGAGCCGTGACGACCTCGCCCCGCGCGACGTCCGCCGTGCGTTCCCCGGATGGAAGGGGTGGATCGGCGTATCGGTGCATTCCGCCGCCGAGGCAGGCGCGGCGCGCACCGAGGGGGCGGACTTTCTCGTCGCCGGACCGGTCTACCCGACGGCGAGTCACCCCGGCCAGCCGGCGCTCGGGCTCGAGCTGCTCCGGGAGGTGGTGCGGGAAGGCCTTCCCGTCGTGGCGATTGGCGGCGTGACACCGGAGCGCTGCCCCGAGGTCCGGGAGGCAGGGGCTTGGGGGGTGGCCGCGATCTCGGCGCTGTGGCACGCCCGGGATCCGGCCTCCGCCGCCATGGACTTCCTCCTCGCCTGGAGCGACCCGGCGTGAGCGACCTGCACCTCCAGGTGAACGGAGACCCGCGAACCGTCCCCGGCCCGGCGACGCTGCTCGATCTGCTGGGGCATCTCGGCATCGATCCGCGGATGGTGGTGGTGGAGCTGAACCGCGAAATCGTGCGGCGTCCGCGGCTGGGCGAGGTCTCCCTGGGAGAGGGGGACCAGATCGAGCTGGTTCACTTCGTCGGCGGTGGATGAGCCGTCGGCATGGGCACACCGGAACTGACATGACAGATCTCATCGATACTCCACTGACCGTTGGCGGCCGGACCTTCACGTCCCGCCTGCTGGTGGGCACGGGGAAATACCGCAATAACCAGGAGATGGTGGCGGCCATCGCCGCCTCGGGCGCGGAGGTGGTCACCGTGGCGGTCCGCCGGGTGGACCTGGACCGGACCAAGGAAGAGGGAGTGCTCTACCACCTCGACCCGTCCCGGTGCTTCCTCCTCGCCAACACCGCCGGCTGCTACACCGCGGACGATGCGATCCGCTACGCCCGGCTCGCCCGCGAGGCGGGCTTCAACGAGTTCATCAAGCTGGAGGTCATCGGAGACCGGGATACCCTCCTGCCGGACACCGATGGACTGCTCACCGCCACCCGCACCCTGGCCGCCGAAGGGTTCAAGGTCATGGCCTACACCAATGACGACCTCATCGCCGCCCTGCGGCTGGAAGAGGCCGGTGCGGTGGCAGTGATGCCGCTGGCCTCGCCCATCGGGAGCGGGCTCGGCCTGCTCAACCCCTACTCGATCCGCAGCATCAAGCAGCGGCTCACGGTGCCGGTACTGGTGGATGCCGGCGTGGGCACCGCGTCGGACGCGTGCCTGACGATGGAACAGGGGGTGGACGGAATCCTCATGAACACCGCGATCGCGGAGGCGGAGGATCCCGTCGCCATGGCCACGGCGATGCGATACGCGGTCGAGGCCGGCCGCCTGGCCTTCCTCGCCGGGCGCATGCCGCGGCGCGAAATCGCAGTGCCATCCAGCCCGGCGCGCGGCATGCTGGGATGACGTCCGCCCGGGGGGTCACAGCGGGACTGGCCCCGCGCCGAGCTGCACTCTCGATCCTCGAACAGGCGGCTTCCGGCACGCCGTTCGAGGAGGCCCTCGCGGCCGGTCTCGAGGGATTGAAGGAGGATGATCGCCGGCTGGCACACGAACTCGCCGCCGGGGTCCTCCGTGGCCGGACCGAACTGGATGCGCACCTTCAGCCGCTGGTGCACCGCGGATGGGTGTCGGTGAACCCAGCCCTGCGCGACATCCTCCGGATCGGGGCCTACCAGTTGACCGGTCTCGACCGGGTCCCCCCGCATGCCGCCGTTTCGACGACTGTTGCCCTGGCGCGCGAGCGGCTGGGCAATCCCGCGGCACGGTTCGCCAACGCGATTCTCCGCGGCATCGGCGGCAAGGCGGCGCCGCCAGCGCGCGAGACCGATCTCGCGGCCTCGCTCGCGGCGCGGGCCTCGCACCCCGAGTGGCTGGTCCGTCGCTGGCTGCAGCGGTACGGGGAGGCTGAGACGGAGGCGCTGCTTCAGTGG
>JAOUIC010000280.1 GCA_029884275.1 Gemmatimonadota bacterium
AGGGTGGTTGGCGCGTGCGGGCCGCGTCGCCGGGGCGGGCGTCTGAAAAACCTGTTCCCCGCCGGAGTGGGGCGGCCAGCGCCCGTGTAGTATCCGAAGATCAGCGGAACGGCAGCGTTGCCCTCGGGAGGCAGGGAGCGAGAATGTCAAGAGACGATCCGGCCGCGACACCGGGCGAGAGCCGGGCCTGACGCCGTATGCCTGAACCCTCTCCCTGGCTGCGGTTCTACGGCGAGGTGCCGAAGTCCCTCGACTACCCGGAGACCACCCTCTACGAGGCGGTTGTGAAGACCGCGGCCCGCGTGCCCGACGCGATCGCCTGGGAGTTCGAGGGCGCCGCGTCGACCTACGCCGCCTTAATCAACGAAGTCGATCGCGCCGCCCGGGCGCTCACGGCCCTCGGTCTCAAGGCCCGCGACCGCATCCTCATCTCGATGCCCACCGCGCCGCCGGGGATCGTCGCGTTCTACGCCGCGAACCGACTCGGGGCCGTGCCCGCGCTGATCCACCCCCTCTCCACCGCGCCGGAGATCACGCACTACCTCGACGCCAGCGGCGCGCGCATCGCGGTGGTCCTCGACGCCTTCTACGGCACGATGGCGGCGGCCACCCCGAGAACGCCCCTCACCACCGTGATCGTGGCGCGCATGCCCGACTACCTGCCTCCTCTGAAGAAACTCGGATTCTGGCTGACCCGCGGACGGAAGATCGCGAACATCCCCAAGGACCCGCGGGTCCGCCGCTGGGCCGACCTCATGAGCGGCGATGGAGCCCCGGATTCGGGGACACCCGCCATCTCGACCACGGCGAACGATGCCGCCGCCATCCTCTTCTCCGGCGGCACCACCGGACAGCCCAAGGGCATCGTCCTCTCGAATCGCAACTTCATCGCCGAGGGCCTGCAGGTCGCGGCCTGGGCCGGGGTTTGCAAGGGCGACGCCGTGCTGGCCATCCTTCCTCTCTTCCACGGCTTCGGCCTGGGGGTGTGCGTGAACGCGGTTCTGATGGCCGGGGGCACCTCCATCCTGGTCCCCGCCTTCAACCCGGCGGTGGTGGCGGAGCTGCTCCTCACCCGCCGCCCCACCATCATGGTGGGCGTGCCCACCCTGTACGAGGCGCTTGGCCGGGATCCCGCCCTTCGCCGGGCGGATCTCTCCGCCCTGCGCGCCTGCGTCTCCGGGGCCGATATCTTGCCCCGACCGGTGAAGGAGCGGTTCGAGAGACTGGTCGCCGAATGCGGAGGCCAGGTGAGACTTCTAGAGGGCTACGGCCTCACCGAGGCGGTGTCCGCCATCATGGCCACCCCGCTCAACGATTATCGCGAGGGCTCGATCGGCGTTCCTTTTCCCGACATGGAGGCCATGATCTGCGCGACCGGCTCGGAACTCGAGGCGACGGTCGGCGACGAGGGCGAGATCTGCGTCTCCGGACCCGCGGTCATGATGGGCTACCTGGATGATCCAGCGGCCACGGCCGAGGCGCTTCGGACCCATGCCGACGGGCGGGTCTGGCTCCACACCGGAGACCTGGGACGGATGGACGCGGACGGTTTCTTCTACTTTACCGGCCGCCTGAAGCGCATGATCAAGTCCTCGGGTTTCAATGTCTACCCCGCGCAGGTGGAGAGCGTTCTGTATCAGAATCCGCTGGTGGCCGAAGCCTGCGTGGTGGGCGTGCCCGACACGGCGCAGGTGGAGCGGGTGAAGGCCTACGTGGTCCTGAAGAACCCGGCCCAGGCCGGCCCGCACACGGAAGCGGCCCTGATCTCGTATTGCCGAGAGCGGCTCATCAAGTGGTCGTGCCCGCGTGAGGTCGAGTTCCGCGACGAGCTGCCGAGGACCCGGATCGGCAAGGTCGACTATCGCGCGCTGGTCGCGGAACAAAAGGCGAAGCCCCCCGGGGCCTTGACCCCGGCATGATCGGGTCCGCTCTCAAGCCCCACGGAGGGGACCGGATCGCGGCCGCTCTTGACGCCCATGGCGTCCGCACGGTCTACACCCTGTGCGGCGGACACATCTCCCCGATCCTGGTGGCCGCGAAGGCGCGCGGCCTGCGCATCGTCGACACCCGCGACGAGGCCACCGCCGTGTTCGCCGCCGATGCCACCGCCCGTCTCACCGGGATCCCGGGAGTGGCCGCGGTGACCGCGGGGCCCGGGCTCACCAACACCATCACCGCGCTCAAGAACGCCCAACTCGCGCAGTCGCCGGTGCTCCTCATCGGCGGCGCCGCCCCGACCGCGCTCCAGGGCCGGGGGGCGCTGCAGGACATCGACCAGAAACCGCTCATCGCCCCGCACGTGAAGCTGGTGAAGCAGGTGCGACGGGTGAAGGACCTCGGACCCGCGGTGACCGAGGCACTCTCGACCGCCCGGGCCGGCGTCCCCGGCCCGGTCTTCATCGAGTGCCCGGTGGACCTGCTCTACGAGGAGGCGACGATCCGTCAGTGGTACTCGGACGCCGCCGGCAAGGGCGCGTCCATCGCGGACCGGGCCCTGCGCTGGTACCTGAACCGTCACGCCGCCCGTCTATTCTCCGGGGCACACGCGCCGCTCGACTCGCGCGTCCCCGGTATTTCCGTTCCGCGGCCCGGCGAGAACGCAATCGCCCGCGCCGCCGAAGCGTTGAACAAGGCGGAGCGACCGCTGATGGTGATCGGCAGCCAGGCCCTCGCCCAGGCCACGAATGCCGCGCGCCTCGCGGAGGCGGTGACGCGGCTGGGCATTCCCGCATACCTCTCGGGCATGGCTCGCGGCTTGTTGGGGCGCAACCACCCCCTCCAGATGCGCCACGAGCGCCGGAAGGCGCTGCGCGAGGCCGATTGCGTGGTTCTTGCGGGAGTGCCTTGCGACTTTCGGCTCGATTATGGAAAGCACGTCAAGCGCTCGGCCACGCTGATCGCGGCGAATCGCAGCGCGAAGGAAGCGCGGCTGAACCGCAGGCCCACCATCGCCGCCATCGGCGATGCCTCGCTCTTCGTCGAATCGCTCTCGGAGCGGCCCGGCGCAGGCAAGGCCCGGGACGCCTGGACGAGCGCTCTTCGCGAGCGTGACCAGACGCGTGAGACCTCGATCGACGCGCAGGCTGCGGGTTCCCCCGGCCCTCCCACCGAGCATGTCAATCCCATAGCCTTCTGCCGCGCGCTCGACCGCATCGCGGGTGACAACGCGTCCTTCGTCGCGGATGGCGGCGACTTCGTGGCCACCGCGTCTTACATCCTGCGTCCCCGGGGACCGCTCACGTGGCTCGACCCCGGCGTCTTCGGAACCCTCGGGGTCGGAGCGGGCTTCGCCCTGGGCGCCGCGATCGCGCGCCCCGATTCGGAGGTCTGGCTGCTGTGGGGTGACGGCGCGTCGGGTTACGGTCTCGCCGAATTCGACACCTTCGTGCGCCATGGCATCCCGGTGATCGCGGTAATCGGCAACGACGCAGGCTGGACCCAGATCGCACGCGAGCAGGTAAAGATGCTCAGGGACGACGTGGGCACCGTCCTCGCCCGCACCGCGTATCACGAAGTCGCCCGCGGCTTCGGCGCCGAGGGCCTCGAGGTCCGGCACGCGGATCAGGTGGAGGAGACCCTGCAGCAGGCACGCACACTGGCGCGGGCTGGCCGTCCGGTGTTAGTCAACGTCTGGCTGGACCGATCAGACTTCCGCGAAGGATCCATTTCGATGTAACCGCGCGATCGAATGGTTGCGCGGTCATCCCGGGCCAACCGCTGCAGGTGCCGCCGCCGGGGTGACCGGGTGCGCGCGGCGGCCGGTGTCCCGTG
>JAOUIC010000281.1 GCA_029884275.1 Gemmatimonadota bacterium
CTATCAGGTCTTCCTGATGGTGCCCTACCTGCTCACCCTGGCGGTGCTCGCCGGCGCGATGGGGCAGGGGAAGCCGCCGGCCGATCTCGGGCGGGGGTGACGGAGCCGCTGTCGTGCTTGACCGTCAGGCCCGGTGCTCCACTGTCCGCCCATCCGGATCAGCGATCTTGCCTCGAGGCGGGTGGGCGCCGGGAAGACGGTGGGGCTGATTCCCGCCAGCTCAGGATCTCCGCGACTGGCTTCCGGCGAATATCGGGCACCGCCGCGTCCGGGGCAGGATACCCTACCACCAGCAGCAGGAACGCCTTCTCGTTGGCGGGCCGGTCGAGGACCTGGTTCAGGAACCCCATGGGACTTGGGGTGTGGGTGAGGGTGGCGAGCCCGGCGTGGTGCAGGGCGCCAATGAGAAAACCAGTTGCGATTCCCACTGACTCCTGCACGTAGTAGTTAACACTACGACCTTCATCTTCCCCGACTCTATACCGTTCCGCGAAGATCGCGATCAGCCAGGGGGCGGTTTCGAGGTAGGGCTTGTGCTGGTCAGTGCCGAGCGGCTCGAGCGCCTCGAGCCACGCTGCCGGGGCGGTCCGATAGAACTCCTGTTCGGCTCGCTCCGCCTCGACGCGGATCCGGTGCTTGACCGCCGGGTCGCTCACGGCGACGAAATGCCAGGGCTGACGGTGGGCTCCGCTCGGGGCCGACCCCGCCGTCCCGATCGCGGCGGCGATGATTTCCTTCGGAACCGGTCGGTCGCTGAACTGCCGCACGGTTCGGCGCCGCTGCATTTCCCGGTTGTACTCCTGCGCCCGGCGGCGCATTTCCTCAACGGGATACTCCTGGTAGCCCGAGAGCGGTACGAAAGATGGCATGGGACGCCAGGGTGAGGGGGCCGGACTGCGCGACTCAAAAAGCGGTGGCGGTGCCCTCCAGCTTCACCTCCTGATCCGGGACAACCGGCGCGTCCAGCGCGACATCGTTCCGGTTCCGGCGGATCACCCGGGACCAGAGCGAGAGACTGGGATCGAACAGGAACCGGAACAGCAGCCGGGTCCAGGATCGATGGTACGAAAGCTCCTGGTACACCTCGGGCGCGGCGGCCCGGACGCGGGGGAGGTGATTCCACGGCACCGAAGGGAAGTCGTGGTGCTCGTTGTGGTAGCCGACGTTGAATGTCAGGGCGTTGAGGGAGCCGTAGTAGCTGTAAGTCTCCTGCTCCCCCGCGGTGGTGATGAAGTGCCGCTGGATCCAGCGTGCGCCGAGGGGATGCAGGCCAATGGAGAAGAAGAGCGATAGCGCCAGGTAGACCAGGGCCTTCGGGCCGAGCAGGGAGTATACCGCGAGGTCGAACCCGATCTGTACCACCATGTTGAGCGTGGTCCAGCCATCGAGTAACGGGACTTCCTTGATCCGGAACGGGCGGAGAGCCTGGAAGATCGGATAGAGCAGAAGCCACAGCGCCTTGCCCGGCACCGAGTGCCCGATCAGACGGGCCTCCCAGCGGCTGGGGAGGTCGGCGTCCAACTCGTAGACACCCTGAAAGGCGTGGTGCTTGAGGTGGTACTTCTGGAAGGAAAGGGCTCCCGGCACGAACAGGGGGAGGTTGGCGAACATCGCCGTGAGGATGTTGGGCACCTTCCGCCGGAACACCAGCTTGTGGGCACACTCGTGAATGATGACGAACAGGGCGTGGTTGGCAAACGCGCCGATGCAGAAGGCCAGGACCAACACCAGCAACCACGACAATCTGGGCGCGAGCACCGCGAGTGCGAGTTGGCCGGCCACGATGACGACGGTCCACCAGAAGGTGCGCGGGTTGGTGCCGATGAGGGCCCGGACCTCGGGATGCCGGCGCAGGATCTCCTTGGTGCGGTTGCGGTGCGGTTCTGGGGCGCCGGAGAAGATGAATTCGTCGTGACTGGCCAAGTGAACCCTGGAGGCGGAATGTTGGTACGTTGTGTGGTAGCGGCCGGGGGACCCGGAGTTCCTCAACCCGGAAACCGGCCGACCGGAGGTTCCCACAGCTCGATCCGGTTGCCTTCCGGATCCATCACCCAACCGAACTTGCCGAACTCCGATTCCTCGGTCTTTTCGTCGACCACACACCCCTCGGCTCGCAACTCCTGCAGCACCCGTCCGAGGTCCGGAACGCGATAGTTGATCATGAACGGCGCCGGGCTCGGGTCGAAATACTTAGACGACTCCGGAAAGATGCTCCAGACTGTCGCGCCGGGGCGGTTCGGCAAGGCCGAGTCGTCCCATTGGAATGTGACTCCCCCCCACTCCTGGATGTCGAGGCCGAGGTGGGTCCGGTACCAGTTCCGGAGCGCGTCGGGGTCGCGGGCCTTGATGAAGATCCCGCCTATGCCCACGACGCGCCGCGGCCGCTCAGCCGATGAGTCAGCCACCGGCGGCTCCCATGTTCTGCTTCATCGTGACCTCCTGGAGGAAGCGGTGAATCCCTGGGTCATTCACTCCCGGGTCCCGCTCGTGGTGCTTCCCGCCAGCCCGTGACCGCCCGAATTCCAGACCTATATGCCGGGCGGGAAGCGGCTGGCCACTGACATCGAGGGGGAGGGCGGGGAAGTGAACCGGACGACCGGTCAAGGTACCGGGCGTCCGGAGAGCCGCAAGGAGGGGGGGACGGTCGGGGCTGGCGCCAACCGGCCGGCCTAGCGCGAGCGGTTGGCCACTTCCTGCTTGTAGGCCTCGCTGGCGTAGATCGCCACTTCCACCCGGCGATTGAGCCGGCGGCCGCTGTCCGTGTCGTTGGACTCCAGGGGCTCCAGTTCGCCCATCCCGCGGGTGGCCAGGCGGGTCGGCTTGACGCCCTGCGAGACGAGGTAGTTGGCGGCCGCGGAAGCCCGGCGCTCGGAGAGACTCTGATTGTAGGTCTCGGATCCCACGTTGTCGGTGTGCCCGACGATCAGCAGGTCGGAACCGGGGTACTTCTTCAGACTCCGGGCGAGCTCGGTGAGGTTTGCCTGTGCCTCGGGGCGGACCACCTCGGAGCCGAAGTCATAGAGCAGTCCCGACTCGAAGGTGACCTTGATGCCCTCGCCCACGCGCTCGACCGTGGCGCCCTTGATGTTCTGCTTGAGTTCGTCCGCCTGGTTGTCCATCTCCGCGCCGATGACCGCGCCGGCCGCCCCACCGACCACCGCGCCGATGATCGCGCCGGCCGCCGTGTTGCCGGCGGCATGCCCGATGGCGCCGCCGACCACGGCGCCTCCGGCGGCGCCGACCACCGCGCCGGTCTGGGACTTGGTGGCACACGCCGCGAGGGCGAGAGATGCGGCCGCGGCCAAGAGCAGGGTGCGGAGAGCGAGACGTGCAGGCCGATTCATGGTCATTGTCCTCAATGGCTGGTCACGAACGATGGTGCCGCAGCGGCTGCTCCCTCCGGTTCGATGATGGCGCCATTGATGGCGGCCTCTGGAGAGAGTGGTTGCACTTACAACCCCGTACAAGGAAAGGGCGCGGGCGGCGGCCTCGACTATGATGGCCCCCACCAGTGGCGAGTCTGCTCGCTTGGCCCTGACCGGTTCGCGCCGGCTACCGGCCCGGGCGCCTCGATCGGGCCGAAGGCGTTCTCGGCCGCCCACTTGGTCAGGTCACGATCCACGTCGTCCAAGGGCTGATTCTGTTCCCATACCAGGGCAGCGCACCGCCGGCCCTCGACCATGAGGTACCACATGGCCGGCGACGCCTCCTCCCCTCGCTTCACATTCGCGGGCTGGCCCTCGTAGGAAACGAAATGGAAGGCGCG
>JAOUIC010000282.1 GCA_029884275.1 Gemmatimonadota bacterium
GACATCATGGGATACCTCCCCGGCTTCGCCACGCCCAGGATCGTCTGCGACGTGCCCTACGTCGGCAAGCGCTGGGTACACCAGCTGGCCGACTACGACCGGGAAAAGGGGATCTCCTACTGGACCAAGAACTACCTGACCAGCATCGAGTGGGGGAACCCGGAGCTGCTCAAGAAGCAGTACGAGTACTACGACCCGATCTACACCCTCCCCGAGGCCGGCCAGGCCTGGTGGCGGGAGCACGCCGCGGCGCGTGCCGCCGCGCACGACGCGACCCACGCAGTGCACGCCTGACAGTAAGGGCCGCATGCATGCGGCCCCGACGCCGAACCCGGCCCTGACGCCGAGCGGACGACCTATGACGACACGCGACTACCCCCGGATCCTGACCCCGCCGCCCGGCCCGAAGGCCAAGGCGATCATCGACCGCGACGCGATCTGCACCTCGCCCTCGCTCATCAAGGAGTACCCGCTGGTCATCGGCGGAGGATGCGGCGCGATGGTCGAGGACGTGGACGGCAACCGCTACATCGACTACATGGCGGGCATCGCCGTGTCGGCGACGGGGTACAACCATCCCGATGTGGTCGCCGCCATCCAGCGGCAGGCGGCGCAGTACCTTCACGTCTGTGCCACCGATTTCTACTATGAGGGTTACGCCGCCCTCGCCGAGCGGCTGACGAAGCTCGCGCCGGGCAGCAGCCGGAAGCGGGTCTTCCTCACCAATTCCGGCACCGAGGCGATCGAAGGCGCCATCAAGCTGGCCCGCTATCACACCCGCCGGCCGGCGCTCATCGCGTTCGAGGGATCGTTCCACGGCCGCACCTACGGCGCGCTGAGCCTCACCTCGAGCAAGGTGAAACAGCACAAGCATTTCGGACCGTTCCTGCCCGAGGTGTACCACGTCCCCTACGCCAACCCCTACCGGATGGGCGGCGACGCGGCGGCGATCGAGCATTCGCTGGGCGCCCTCAGGGAACTCTTCGACCGCCAGCTGGCGCCCGATGATGTCGCCGCGATCTTCGTCGAGCCGATCCAGGGGGAAGGCGGGTATGTCGTGCCGCCGATGGGCTTCCTCAAGGGGCTCCGCGCCCTCTGCGACCAGCACGGCATCATGCTCGTCGCCGACGAAGTGCAGAGTGGAGTCGGCCGTACCGGGAAGATGTGGGCCTGCGACTGGGAGGGCGTCGAACCCGACATCCTGGTCTCGGCCAAGGGCCTCGGCAGCGGCATGCCGATCGGGGCGTTCATCGCGAAGGAGTCGGTGATGACCTGGGAGCCGGGCTCCCATGGCTCCACCTACGGGGGCAACCCCGTCGCCTGCGCAGCCGCCCTCGCCACGCTCGACATCGTCGAGAAGACGCTGCCGCACATCCAGCAGATGGGCGCCCGGATGATCGGCCACGCCGAGCGGCTCAAGGAGCGCTACCCCGTGATCGGGGACGTGCGCGGACGCGGCCTGATGCTCGGCATCGAGTTCGTGAAGGACCGGGCCACGAAGGAGCCGCACCACGAGATCATCGATCGGATCACCGAGCGGGCCTTCCACAAGGGGCTCCTGCTGCTCGGCTGCGGCAAGAGCGCCTTCCGCCTGGCTCCCCCTCTGGTGCTGGATCAGTACGACGTGGATACCGGGATGGGCATCCTGGAGGCGTGCATCAAGGAGGGGTGAGCTCGGCGATCACCGTCCGGCTCTGCTCCCGCATGAACTGCTGCACGTACCACGGGCCGCACCCTCCCTTGCCGGACGAGCCGCTGCCCTTCCAGCCGCAGAACGGCTGTGCCCCGGGCCACGCGCCGGTCGTCGCGCCCGACCGCTTGTTCACGTAGCAGACCCCCGCCTCGATCTCATCGAAGAAGCGGTCGATCTCGTCCTGCTTCTTCGAAAACAGCCCGCTGGTGAGTCCGTATTCCGCCTTGTTGGTCTCCTCGATGGCCTGGGAGAGGTCCTTCACCTCCCCGATCGCGAGAAAGGGCACGAACAGCTCCTCGAAGAACAGCGAGCTCGAGAGCGGCAGCTCCGCGATGGTCGGCGCCACGAAATGCCCCCGTGCGAACGCCTCCCCGCGAAGCCGGGTCCCACCGTGCAGCACTGCCCCCTCCCGGGCAGCCTGTGACACCGCCTTTTCCCACCGCTGGACCGCCCGCTCGTTGATCACCGGCCCGAACCAGACATCCCGCTGGGTGACGTCGCCCATGGTGATCGCGCGGGTTTTCGCCAGCAGCTTCTCGAGGAACGCCGCCTTCACGCTGGAATGGACATAGACCCGGCTGGTGGCGCTGCACTTCTGGTTCTGGAGACCGAAGGTGGACTTCATCACCCCTTCGGCCGCGGCGTCGAGGTCGGCGGTGTCCATCACGATGGTCGAGTTCTTGCCGCCCAGCTCCATGAGGCATGGCTTCACCCAGTCCTTCGAGAGCCCGTGGAAGATCTTCATCCCGATCTCCTTCGAGCCGGTGAACACCACCCCGTCGACGCCCGGATGCTGCCAGAGCGGGTTGCCGATTTCCCGGCCATGACCGGAGATGAAGTTGAAGATCCCGGGCGGCACGCCGGCATCGCGGTACACCTCGTACAGCTTGAGCCCGGTCCAGGGCGTGTCCTCGGCCGGCTTGTAGATCACCGCGTTGCCGGTCATGAGCGCGGCCGCGGACATGCCGGTCGAAAGCGCCAGCGGAAAATTGAATGGCGCGATGCAGGTAAAGACGCCATACGGCCGGAGCACTTCCCGATTGCGCTCGATCGGCGTGAGGTTGTTCATGTCCCGCTGGAACCCGTCGTGGTCCTCTACCTGCTGGCAGTAGTAGTCGATCAGGTCCGCGCTCTCCTCGGCATCCCCCATCGCCTCCAGCCGGTTCTTGCCGACCTCGAGGCTCATGACCGCGGCCAGCTCGAACTTGCGGTCGCGGATCAGGGTTGCGGCGCGCCGCAGGATACGGATCCGCTCCTGCCACGACAGCCGGGCCCAGCCCTTCTGAGCCGCCCGCGCCGCCTTCACCGCCTGGTCCACATGCTCCGGACCGGCGCAGGCGAACCGCCCGAGCACGAAGCTGGTGTCGATCGGGGAGGTATCAGTGATCGGCTCGCGGTCGGTGACTTCGACCGGCACGCCGTTGATGAACAGCGGGTGGCTGGCGCCCGCCGCTTTCCGTACCGCGGCCAGCGCGGCGTCGAAGGCGCGGTGAAAGCCCTCCATGTCCACGTTGGTCGAGGTGTAGGTGATCTTCTGCTGAGGTGCGGTGGCGGTCATACGGTGATCCCGTCCGGTTGGCGCGCCCGCCCGGGCGCGCGGGTGCGGTGGCTATCCAGCAACCTTCACGATCGTCGCCTCCAGCGCGGCCCGGAAGCGTCGGACCAGCTCGTCAATTTCCGTCTCTTCGATGATGAACGGAGGCGCCAGGCAGGAGAGGTCGCCGTTGTTCCCCTCCGCCTGGCCCATGTTGGGCCAGGTCATGAGCCCCTGGTCGAGTGCCTGCTCGGCAAACGTCTCGGCGAACTTCAGCTTCCTCGGGAATGGCGTCCGGGTGACCTTGTCCTGGACGAACTCCACCCCCGCAAGGAGCCCCCGCCCGCGGACGTCACCCACGTGCGGCAGGTCGCGGAGCCGGCCGAGCTTCCGGTGGAACACTTCACCCATAACTCTTGCCCGCTCCACCAGACCATGCCGCTTGATGTGCCTGACCGCGGCCAGTCCCGCCGCCGCGAGCACCGGGTGATGGCTGAACGTCTGGGCATGGAGCAGCGCCCCGCTCCCACGGGCGATC
>JAOUIC010000284.1 GCA_029884275.1 Gemmatimonadota bacterium
CGCGGAGCCGATCCGCGTCGCTGTGCAGGGCGGTCAGGAGTACCACCGGCGTCAGCCGGGTCTCCGGGTCACCCTTGAGGCGGCGGCAGGCCTCGAACCCGTCCATCTCCCTCATGCTGGTGTCGAGCAGCACGACATCCGGATCGAAGCAGAGGAACTCCTCGAGTGCCGCCCTGCCGTCGGCGACACTCGCCACCTCGGTCCCGGCCGACTGGAACAGGCGCTCCAGGGTCTCCCGCACGGCGGGGTCTCCGTCGGCAACGAGGATCCGTGCACCGGTGAGCTTTCGACCATTGAGATCGCCGGCCGGGCTCCGCTCCTGCTCCGGCACCGCTCCCGGGCTGGCCCTCTCGTTCGGCGGCAGGAGAGTCGACTCCATCGCATCCGCCCGCACGTCCGCCGTAAAGGTCCGCATGAGCAGCTCGTGGAGCCGAGCGTGCCTGACCGGCTTGGCCAGGTACGCCGTGAAGCGAGCCGCCTCGGCCGAGCCGGCCAATCCCTTCTGCCGCTCATCGACGCCCAGGGAGGTCAGCAGGACCAGCGGCATGACGCCGGCACCCGGCATCGCCCGGATCGCCGACGCGAGCGAACGACCGTCCATGCCCGCGACCTGCTGGTTGATCAGCATCATGTCGTACCGCTCGCCGGCCTGGAGCCAGTCGAGGGCATCGGCTGCCTGACTGGTCTGGTGGGCCTGGATGCCCCACCGTCCCAGCTGCTCCGCCAGCATCCATCCGATGGTCTCGTTGTCGTGAATGACGAGCATGCGCTTTCCCAGCAGGACCGGCTGACGGCCGGGAAGAATCGTCTTGGGGGTATCAGCGGAGCGCGCGACGATGGTGAAGTGAACCGAGGTGCCCTGCCGGCCATCGCTCTCGGCCCAGAGCCGCCCGCCCATCATGTCCACCAGCCGCTTCGCGATCGAAAGGCCCAGGCCGGTGCCACCGGCGTGGCCCGCCGTCACGGTGTCGCCAGGGGAGTGTGCGCCGAAGATGCTCTCCAGCCGCTCGGCGTCAATGCCGGGCCCCGTGTCGCTGATGCTGACCTGGATCTCGGGGCGGCCGTCGGCCATGCGGCGGGTCGCCGCGCAGACCACCACGTGCCCCGTCTCGGTGAACTTGATCGCGTTGCCGAGAAGGTTCATCAGGACCTGGCGCAGGCGCACCGGGTCTCCGTGCAGCCAGCCCGGAGTGCCTTCATCGACGGCGTAAGCCAGTTCGATCCCTTTATGGAGCGCCGATCCCGAGAGCAGGTCGAGGCACTCCTCCAGGCAGGGGCGGAACTCGAAGGGGCGCGGCTCGAGCTGAAGTTTGCCGGCGTCGAGCTTCGACAGATCCAGCACATTAGTGATGATGCCGAGGAGGCTCTGCCCGCCCCGCTGCATGACGCCCAGCATCTCGCGCTGATCGGCGCTGAGCTGCGTGCCCAGGACCAGGTCCGTCATGCCGTGAATGGCGGACAGCGGACTCCGCAGTTCGTTCGACAGATGAGTAAGGAAAGCCCGTGCGGTGTCGCGCTCGGCTTCGGCGCGCTGCAGCGCCAGCCGCAGCTGGGCCGTCTCCTGGTCCGCCCCGATGGGGCGACCGGGCACGCCGCTGCCGCCTTCGGCCGGATTGCGCCACAGACTCAAGGCGCCCGCGCCGTCGCGCTCGGCCTTTCGATGCTCCGTCGGCTTTGACGAGTGCACGCTCCCCCGTTCGCATTCTGCGAGGTCCGAACTCTTCAGCTCTCAGCGTCGCAAGCCGGCAATGTGTGACGTGGCGCACGACGGAAGCCCCAGGGAAGGCAGGTGCAACTCGGAGGCCATTCGCGGCCGATTCCGCAACATCATGTCAGGCAGGCGATTGGGACCGGGGATGGCATAGGGTGCCGGAGGGACGCGGTGACCCTGCCTGGGTCAAACCGCCCCAAGGCACGCACCGTGCTTCAGTATTGGACTCGTTGGGCTGGCCAGTTCGGCCGGGCAGGTACGGTCGCGAGGGCGGAATCGACCGCGCGGCATTCGCACTACTATATGGAGGGGTATGGGATCCCGGGTTTTCGTCATCGCCTTCTCCGATTCATTTGGTGGGCTCTGGGGCGATCTCGCCTCGGATCTCGGCGTCCCGGTCGACATCGTACCTGCCGACAAGTACAGTCCGCCGTCCCATGAGACCGCGGCCGTCATCCTGGCGGCCGGAGGGGAGGAGCGGCAGGCGCTCCAGTGGTTGGAAGATCGCTCGCAGCGCCTTGGGTTCCGCACCCTGGTCGTGGGGGCCGATCCGGGGCGTCGCATCGCCATGCAGATGGTGGCTCAGGGTGCGCGCGACTACTTCGTCCTGCCCGATGACCTCGAGCTGCTCCGGAACGCGGTGGCGGCCGCGGTCAAGACCCCGCGCGCAACCGGTGGCAGCGGCAGCGCCGGTCCCAACGGTTCGCACGCCTTCGACGGCATCATTGGAGAGAGCCCGGCCCTCAAACGGGAGCTGTCCCGCGCGGCCCGGTTGGTGCCCCACCGAAATGCGCGGGTCCTCATCCTGGGAGAGACCGGTACCGGCAAGGAGGTCCTGGCGCGCGCCATTCACGCCGGAGGCCCGCGCCGCGAAGCGCCCTTCGTTCCAGTCAACTGTTCCGCCCTCCCGGAAAACCTGATCGAATCCGAGTTGTTCGGCCACGAACGCGGCTCCTTCACCGACGCACACGCGGCCAAGCCGGGGCTGTTCGAGATCGCAGACACCGGCACCCTGTTCCTGGACGAGATCGGCGAGTTGCCGCTCGGCCTTCAGGCCAAGCTGCTCCGGGTGCTGGACGACCGGCAGATCCGCCGGGTGGGCGGGACCAAGACCAAGGCGGTGGACGTCCGCATTCTGGCGGCGACCAACGAGGACCTGTCGAGGCGGGTCCGCGAGGGAACGTTCCGGGAAGACCTCTATTTCCGTCTCAGCAGCGTCGTCGTCACCCTGCCACCGCTCCGCGAGCGGGATGACGACATGATCCTCATCGCCCAGCGGCTGCTCGAGTGCCTGGCGGTGGAGCACGAGGTCCCCGTCCCCGAGCTCACCGCCGAGGTCAAGCGCAAGCTCCGCGGTCACCCCTGGCCTGGAAATGTGCGGGAGCTCAAGAACGCGGTGGAACGGGCGCTGCTGCTCTCGCCGCCCGGCGAACTGCAGGTCGAGGAGCTGCCCAGCTCGGCCCAGAGCCAGGCCCAGAACGGCGCACCATTCAACTTCCCGGCACCACTGGACGAGATCACCAGCGCGGTGGCCCATGCCACCGTCAAGTGGTTCGGCGGCAATCGGAGTGAAGCCGCCAGACAACTCGGCATCTCCACCAAGCGCCTGCGCCGCATGCTGAACGGGGCCGGCGCCGAGGAGGAGTTGGAAGCAGACGAGGAAGAGGTCGCACCCACCCCCGGTTGAACCGGACGCGGCGCCCATCCTGGGCCGCCCCGCTCCACCCCCCAGGGACGAACTGACCCTGGTCCCCCACGCGGTACCGAAGCCCTGATCGATAACCCCAACAACCGCAAGAGTTTGGGAGGCGGCACGCGAACGGAACGCTTTCTGCGTTGTCAGGCGGGCAGCAAGCTGTGCCCGGTCTATTCCCGACACCTGGAGACGCGACGTGTCCGCTCGCCGCTTTCTGATCTCGCTGGGGCTGGTGCTCATCGTTTCGGCGTGTGCCGAGACCCCCTCAGCGCCCCCAGCGATGGAGCAGGGGCCGCGCTTCCTCAATTGGGCCACAACCACTGAGCCGCAGTTCGCCTTCGAGCGCGGCAAC
>JAOUIC010000283.1 GCA_029884275.1 Gemmatimonadota bacterium
TCACCGCGCCGCCGGGCCAGAGCTGGCGGAGGCCTGCCGTCGGGTGGCACCGTGCCCCACCGGCGAGGCGCGGATCACCCCAGGCTTCCGGTTGCCGGCGCGATGGGTGATCCACGCCGTCGGTCCCGTCTGGCGCGGCGGAGCATTCGGGGAAGGCGCCCTGCTCGCTGCTGCATACCGGAGCGCGCTGGCCCTCGCCGGACAGCACCGGCTCCGGAGTATCGCGTTCCCGGCGATCAGTACCGGCATCTTCGGCTACCCGCTGGAACTGGCCACGCCGATCGCGGTGACCACGGCCACCGAGTACCTGGCCTCCCAGACCAGCGTGCGGGAGGTGGTCTTCGCTTGCTTCTCGACGGACGTACTCGCCGCCTACCGTCGGGTTGGCGTGGGCGGCTAGCACCACCAGGGACTGGGCAAAAACAGAGCGGGGGCGGCTTCGACGTCGAAGCGCCCCCGATTTCGTGCGCGCGCGGCACCGCTCAGTCGACCACGACCTCCGGCAGCACGTAGCGCAGCGGATTCTCGGGCCGGCCGTTTACCTCGACCTCGTAGTGGAGATGCGGACCGGTGGCCAGACCGGAGTTACCCACTTCGGCGATCTCTTCCCCTCGCTCGACGACCTGGCCGGCTCGGGCGAGCAGCCGGGAGCAGTGCGCGAATCGCGTCCGGATACCAAAGCCGTGGTCAATCTCGATGACCTGCCCGTAGCCCGTCTCCCAGCCGGCCGAAACCACCCGGCCGCGTGCCGGCGACAGGATCGGGGCGCCCATGGGAGCGGTGACGTCGATGCCCTGATGAGGCCGGGCGACGTGCAGGATCGGATGTGCGCGCATCTGGGTGAACGCGCTCGTGAGCCATCCCGCGGTGGGCATGATCGAGGGCATGGCGGCCATGCGGTCACGGTGGCTGGCGAGCGAGTCGCCGGCCTCGTTGAAGGAGGCCGCCAGCAGGTTGGCACGCCGGATCAGTGCGCTGAGGTCGACCCGGACCTCCTCGGTGCGCTGGGACAGCACGCTCGTCCCGGCATCCGGTTGGCTGCCCGGGGCGGATGGCCCGCCGATGCCCGCCTGCTGCACCGAGGGGTCGTTCGGCTCGAGGTTCGCCAGCAGGCGGATACGGGCGTCCCGGGTGGCGATGGCGCTGAGGGTGTCGGTGAGGCTGGCGATGTCCCCATGCATCTTCCCGAGTTCCGCCGCGATCCGCTGATTCTCCCGCTCCAGTTCCTCGGCGCGCCGCAGGTCAAGCGAGCGGGAGACCGTTCCGTACCCCAGCAGCAGGGCGATGGCGGCGGCGAGGAAGGCCCCTCCGAAGGACGCCTTGAGCACGCGCTGAGACACCTCGATGACTCTCGAGGCGCTCGAGCCCGGCGGCACGACGACAAGGGTCCACTTCCGGTTGACCATTCGCTCCCCAGCCCAAAGGTCGATTCCCGCTCCGGAAAGGGAAGTCGCATGCCCGCCCTGGTGAACACTCCTGGGGCGGCCGGAGTGGGGGCATTATGTGGCCCGGTACTGGGTCTGTCAAGCGGCGAGACTGCTGTCGAAGTTCTTGACTGTCAAGAGTTTGCAGGGGCGGGCTTGGGGAAGAGCCCCTCCGGCTTGCGCACCTGGCACCCGGCCGCCTCCGGTTGCTCGCCGACCTGCCAAGCGGTGGCGAGTGTGGCATTCTGCCCGAGCAGGCCCCAAAGCTCTGCGGCCTTCCCAGGCATGAAGGGCCCGGTCAACACCGCGATGCGACTGAGGCATCGGGCCAGGCTCGCGAGAACCTGGTCGAGTTCCCGGTCCTTGCCCTGTTTCGCGAGGCTCCACGGCGCGGTCTGCACGATGTACTGGTTCGCCGCCGATACCAGTTCCCAGACCGCCTCCCCCCCTCCCCGGAGGTCGAACCGGTCCATCGCGGAGGCATAGGCGGTCATCGTCCGCGCCCCGGCGTCATCGAGGGACGACGGGGCCCCCTCGGGCACCGAGCCCCCCCGGTATTTCTCGATCATGGCCAGCGAGCGGCTGGCGAGGTTGCCCAGTCCGTCGGCGAGGTCGGCGACGTACCGTTCGTCGAATCGCTCCCAGGTGAAGTTCCCGTCGTTGGCGAATCCGACCTCGCGGAGCAGGAAGTAGCGCAGCGCGTCGGCCCCGTGCCGGCTGATCGCCTCCTGGAGGTCGAGCCGCACGCCGGCGCTCTTCGAGAGCCGGTCTCCCCCGAAGTAGATGAAGCCGTGGGCCCACACCTGTTCCGGCAGCGGAAGGCCGGCGGCGTGGAGCATCGCGGGCCAGATCACGCAGTGGAACCGGGTGATGTCCTTGCCCACGACATGGAGTTGCGCCGGCCACGACGCCCGGGAGCCGGGGAACCGCGATGCGGTCCAGTAGTTCGGCAGCGCATCGAACCAGACGTACGTCGTCTGCGGCTCGCCGTCGCTCGTGGGCCTGGGGAAGGGCACTCCCCATGGGAGGCGCGCCCGGCTGGCCGAGACGTCCTCCAGTCCCTGGCGGAACAGGCCGAGGATCTCGTTCCGGCGGATCTCCGGCTGCACGAACGTCGGGTGGGTGCGGTGGAACTCCTCGAGCCAGCCCTGGTACCGGGTCAGCCGGAAGAACCAGTTGCGCTCCTCGACCTCCTCGAGCGTACGAGTCGGGTGGATGACGCACCGGCCATCGGCGATGTCCGCCGGCGTCTTGAACGCTTCGCATCCGACACAGTAGAGCCCGTGGTACGTCTGCTCATAGAAATCATCAGGGTTGCGCTCGAAGATCCGGTCGATCAGCTCCCGCACCCCGAGCCGATGCGGTTCGGAGGTGGTCCGGATGAACTGGTCATGGGAGATACCCAGCAGGCGCCAGGTCGCCTGGAACTGGGAGGCGACCCGGTCGGTGAGCTCCTGGGGCGAGAGGTTCTCGGCCGCCGCGGTCCGGGCCACCTTCTGCCCGTGCTCGTCCATGCCGATGAGGAACCAGACGTCGTCGCCGCGCAACCGGCGATACCGGGCGATGCAGTCGGCGCCGACCTTCTCGAAGGCGTGACCCATGTGGGGGTCGCCGTTGGCGTAGTCGATCGCGGTGGTGAGGAAGAACCGGGCCACCCGTCAGCCCTCCGTCCCGGGTGACGAGGAGGGTGCGCCGCCATCGTCCCGTCCCCTGCGCCGTCGCCGGCCACGCCGCCGCCGGCCCGGGCGTTTCGGCTCCGCCGCCGGTTCCGGCTTCGCCGTCTCGGCCGGTGGAGTCTCGGCCCTGGGAGGCGCTGGCGGGGCGGCCGGAGCGGGCGGCCGTTCCTCCCGCCGGCGTGGCGGGGGCGGACGCCGCTCGCTCTGCTCCGCGGGGGCGGGCCGGGGCGCCGGAGGCCCCGCTTGGGGCGACTCCTGCTCCTGCAGCAGCTGCTCGAGGGGGATGATCCTGGGCCCCTGCTCGTCGTTCCGGAGGAACACCCGCTCCCGGAAGATGTCGATCGCCACCACCTTCTCGGTTCCACGGGCAGTCTGGACCGCCTTCCCCTCCCGCGGGAACCGCTTGCGGGATTCGACGTAGAAGTCGTGCTCGTACTTGAGGCAGCACAGCAGCCGGCCGCACCCGCCGGAAATCTGTGACGGATTCAGCGAGAGGTGCTGATCCTTGGCCAGTCCCAGGCTCACGGGGGTGAGCTCCTTGAGCCAGGTCGAGCAGCAGTACTCGCGCCCGCAGCGGCCCACGCCGCCGAGCCGGGCGGCCTCGTCGCGCACCCCGATCTGGCGCAGCTCGATCCTGGTGCGGTACTGGGAGGCCAGCT
>JAOUIC010000285.1 GCA_029884275.1 Gemmatimonadota bacterium
TGGAGCCAACCCCGCGGACGGCGGCTCCCACCCCCCCGCTGCCGGGAGAGACCCCGGGTACCGGCGCCGACCTGGTCAATGTCAGCACGCCGGGGCTCGCCTTTCCGTACCCGGAGTACCTTCGCAACATCGTGCAGGAGGTCTACCGCCGGTGGCAGCGGCCGCTGGGGAACACCGCATTGCGGGCGGAGGTCAGTTTCCTGGTGCTCCGCGATGGGAGCGTCCGCGAGATCCGGCTGAGCAGGGGGTCGGGCGCCTTCTCCTTCGATCTCTCCGCCCAGGGGGCGGTCGAGGCGGCCGGCGCCGCGGGGGCCTTCGGGCCGCTGCCGGACGGCTACCCGGCCGATGTCCTGCCGGTCTCCTTCTACTTCACACCACGGACCCAATGAGCCTTCCGCCCCGAGCCGCCCGTCCGGGACTCGTTCTGTCGCTGCTGCTCGTGACGACAGCCCTCGCCGCCCAGGATCCGGTCATCCCCGACGGGGTCCGGATCGGCATCGAGTACCGGCCCGGGGTGCGACCCGCAGTCGTGCTGCTGCCCGGGAACGGGATCGATTCGATCCGCGAAATCGTCGCCCGCGATCTCGACTTCAGTGACCGATTCGACCTGGTCCACCTCCCCGCGGACGCCGCCGCGGGGGCGTCCCTGGGCGGTGTGACGCCGAACCATGCCCTGCTCCGCACGCTGGGGGCGGACTTCGCGGTGGAATTGCGGCCCGACGGGTCCAAAGTCATCGTCCGGGTCCACGAGGTCGCGACCGGCGCTCCGCGCCGGGAGCAGACGGTGCAGCTGCCGGCACCGTTCGACCTGGGATTCCGGATGGCCGTCCATCGCGTGTCCGATGAGATCGTGCGCTGGATCACGGGGACGGCGGGGTATGCGGCCTCGCAACTCCTGTTCATCGTGGACCGGAGGCTGTACCGCGTGGACAGCGACGGGGCGGGGTTCACCACGCTGTCTCCCGCCGGCGAGGAAGTGCTCTCGCCGACCTGGAGTCCCGATGGCGGCCGGATCGCCTTCACCCGCTTCGGTGCGGGGGTCGGCGCGGTGATCGTCCAGGGCGGCGCCGGGGCGCGGAGCGTGCTGGCCGGGACGACGACCGCGCTGAACATCACCCCCGCCTTCTCGCCTGACGGCAAGCTGGTGGCGTACGCCCACGCCAACGAGGAGGGAACCCACATCTTCATCGCCGACGCGGTCCAGAACTGCTGCCCGCAGCGGTTGACCGCTGGTCGGTACGCCGATAATCTTTCCCCCACGTTCTCGCCCGACGGGCGCCGCGTCGCGTTCGTCTCCACCCGGGCCGGCCCGCCGCAGATCTACGTCATGGGTCTCGACGGCACCGAGCAGGAGCTGCTGGCCCCATTTGATTACGGGGTGACCGGCAGTTCCAACGCCCCGGAGTGGTCGCCCGATGGCGCCACGGTTGCCTTTCACCGCGATGTCAACCGCGCTCCACAGATCTTCGTGGTGGACGTCGCCAGCCGCCGGGTCCGGCAGCTGAGCTCGGCGGGCAGGAACGAGGATCCCACCTGGGCTCCGGATGGACGCCACCTGGCGTTCGTCTCGAACCGAAGCGGCCGGCGGCAGCTCTGGGTCATTGACATGGTCACCGGCCGGATTCGACAGCTGACGTTTGTGGGAGATGTGCGTCTGCCAGCGTGGTCCCGCAGGATGGCGGGCCCCGCTTCCCTAGTTCACTCGGCCCCCTGAGGAGGAATAATGAAGATTCCATCGCGTCTCTCGCTGGCGGCGGTCGTCCTGGTGGCGCTGGCCGCCTGTGGCAAGAAGGAGCCGGAGCCGGCTCCCGCGCCCGCGCCGGCCCCTGCGCCCGCCCCCGCGCCGACCCCGCCACCAGCCCCGAAGCCTGAGCCGGTGAAGACCGGCCCGACTCCCGAGGAGCTCGCCGCCGCCGCCGCCCGGACCACGGCCGAAGTGCTGGCCGAACTCGGGTCGGTGGTGCACTTCGATTTTGACAAGTCGGACATCCGTCCCGGGGAAGACACCTGGATGCTGGACCGCAAGGCCGCCATCCTCAGCGCCAATGGCGGACTCAGGATCCGCGTGAGCGGCCACTGCGACGAGCGCGGCTCCGACGAGTACAACCTGGCGCTGGGCAACCGCCGCGCGAACGCGGTGAAGAACTACCTCGCCAGCAAGGGGATCTCCGCGGACCGGGTCGAGATCGTGTCCTACGGCGAGGAGCGTCCTGTCGCTCCCGGCCACGACGAAGATTCCTGGGCCCAGAACCGCCGGGCGGAGGTCGAAGCGACGGCCGGCGCCATGAATCTGCGCAAGCCGTGAGTCACCCCGTCCAGGGCGCCGTCCTGACCCTCGCGCTGGTCGCGCTCGGTGGCTGTGCCACCAAGGGCGACCTGCGCCGGGTCGAAGAGCAGCTTCTGCTGAGTCGGGGCGAGAATCAGCGCGCCGACTCGGCACGGGGGGCGCAACTGGCCGAGGTCATTCGGTTCCAGCAGGCCATCATGGACTCGGTCAGCGCCGCCTCGCAGGGGCTGACCGAGGTCCAGCGGCAGGTGGCCGTTCTCCGCGGCGACCTGTCCAACGAACTGATCAATGTCCAGCAGCAGCTGGTGCAGGTGCAGGCGCTGACCGGACAGAGCCAGCAACGCCTGACCGAGCTGCAGACCCAGATCGAGGCCCGCAGCGAGCAGGTGAACGCCGTGACGCCCCCGGGCGACAGTACCGCCGCCGCGCCGTCGGGCGTCCCGTCGGCGGAACAGATCTACCAGACCTCGGTGCAGCAGCTCCGGCGCGGAAGCCCGGGGACGGCCCGGCTCGGATTCCGCGAGCTGCTGCGGTTGTATCCCGGGCACGCGCTGGTCCCGGACGCGGTCTATTTCTTGGGCGAGTCCTTCGCCGCGGAATCGCCCGACTCGGCCGCGGTGTACTACGGCCGGGTCGCCGAGTCCCACCCCAAGTCCCCCCGTGCCGCCGGGGCGCTGTACAAGCTCGGCCTCCTCGCCGAACGCCGGAAGGACCTGGATCAGGCGCGCGGCTACTATCAGCGCGTCGTCCGCGACCATTCCGCCTCCAACGAAGCGGCGCTCGCCCGCGACCGGCTGAAGTCGATCGGACGCTGAGGCGTCCCGGGTCGCAACATGACCGGTCCGGGCGCCGAAATGCCGTTCCTCGAGCACCTCGAGGAACTCCGGGTACGCCTGCTCCGCGTTCTCCTCACCCTGGTGGCCGGCGTCGCCGTCGGGTTCTGGGTGGTCCAGCGCTTCCAGCTTGTCAGTCTCCTGGCGAAGCCGATCGCCCCCTACCTCCAGGTCACCGGCGGCAAGCTCACCGTCACGGCACCGACCGAGCCGGTGATGATCGTGCTGAAGCTGTCGCTGGTCGTGGGACTGGTCCTGGCGGCGCCCGTCATCGTGTTCCAGACTTGGGCGTTTCTCTCCCCCGCGCTCTATTCCCGGGAAAAGCGCATGGTCGTCCCGGCCCTGGCCGTCGGGACGCTGCTGTTCTTCGCCGGCTCGGCCTTCGGCTACGCCGTGCTGCTGCCCAAGGCGCTCCCGGTGCTGTTCAGCTTCCAGACCGAAGGTCTTGCCATCCTCATCACCTACGAGCGCTACTTCAGCTTCGTGCTGCAGCTGGTGCTCGCGATGGGGCTCTGCTTCGAGATTCCGCTGATCATGGTGCTGCTGGCGGCGATGGGGCTCACGTCGCCGGCCACGCTGAACCGGTTCCGCCGGTTCGCCCTGGTGCTGGCCTGCGTCGCGGGCGCCCTCCTCT